>NZ_AAWL01000001.1:0-135000 GCF_000169155.1 Thermosinus carboxydivorans Nor1 | reverse complement strand
GCTCTACGGTGTCCAAGTCTACCAGCGTCACTGGCAATCCCTGACGGCAAAGATGGATAGCGCGGTTGACGGCGTTTTCGCTTTTACCGCTGGCATATTCCCCAACATAAGCTTCAATAATCGGTTCCATTTCATCTGACTCCTTGTCCTAAAAAACTTTAAGTATTGCCCGCGCCACAGCAGGCCGACTAGCAAGTACACTACGCCACCCATCCTCATTATAACAGAACAGGCCAAATAATAGCGAAAAAGATATTAGCTACCCGGCAATAAATATTTTAAATAAAATCAGCAAAATCACTCCCGGCAATCCCAAAAAACCGGCGATTAAGGCGGTGATGGGGTTGATAGCGATCGTAAAGCCGATATGACCGCCGATAAAATTCAGTATCCATAGCATAATCCCACCGATCAGCCCGTTGTATACCAACCGAAAGATCAGCCTAATCGGCATTAATAGCACCCGCGCCACCAAAATAATCAGGATAATCCCGAATATGTATGCCAGGATAACGTTAAAATCGCTACTGAAACTTAACCAGTTTGGCATATCCATTCTCCTTTCCCATTCTATTTATATTGTAAATGAGGCTACCCGGTGTGTCATGCCCTTATTTACAATATATAGGGACAAGAGCGGCTATATACCAAAAAAATACTGCCAGCCCCGCAAAATGCGGCGCCGGCAGTGATTTACGAATAGGGCGAGTGCGTAATTCCTTCCTTGCGGGCCAGCTTAAGCAAATACATGTACTTTTTCTCCGCCGCCTGCAATAGGTATACGGCATGATCAACCAAATCGCTGTCAGATACATTATTGTAATAATTCTGAGCGCTCAACCATTCCTGCCGCGCCTGTTCCACCACCTCCGACAAGGGCGGCAGCGGTTTGGGCTCCGGTTTTTCGGTCGTCAGCAGGGCAGCGGCAATCGCCCGGCTGCGTTCTTGAGCGCCCTCGATAAGGTTTTGCCATAGGTTTTGCAAGCCCTGTCCCTCCTCTTGGTACCTATTATTGCCAAAAGGTGAGACTTCTAAACAAAAGCACTAAAGTTCGCGGCGGTTTTCCAACGCTTTGGCCAGCGTTACTTCGTCAGCGTATTCTAAGTCGCCGCCAACCGGCAGGCCATGAGCGATACGAGTCACTTTGACGCCCAAGGGCTTAAGCAAGCGGGCAATATACATGGCGGTCGCCTCACCCTCCACATTAGGGTTGGTGGCCATAATTACTTCGCGAACATCACCCTGGCGGAGCCGCTGTAAAAGTTCGGCCAAGCGCAACTGGTCCGGACCAACGCCGTCCAGGGGCGACAGGGCGCCGTGCAGGACATGGTAAAGACCGCGGTACTCGCGGGTTCGCTCCATAGCCTCAACATCGCGCGGGTCTTCCACAACACAGATCACGGTCCGGTCGCGCCCCTCGGCCTGGCAGACCTGACAGGGGTCACAGTCGGTAAGATTAAAACAGACCGAACAATAGCCAACCTTCTCTTTGGCATCCAGAATGGCTTGCGCCAGCGCCTGCGCTTCATCTTTGTCCATCTCCAGAACGTGGTAGGCCAACCGGGCAGCAGATTTGGGGCCGATCCCCGGGCAGGCGGCGAAACTGTTCGACCAGCTTGGCGAGCGGCGCGATATAGGAAACTTGCATGAGCTATAGCAGCCCCGGCGGCAGATTGAGTCCGCCTGTTAGTTTGCTCATTTCCTGCGCCATCATATCGTCCACTTTTTTGATAGCTTCATTGACAGCGGCGACAACAAGATCTTCTAGCATCTCAATGTCATCAGGGTCAACCGCCGATGGCGCAATTTTGATGGACTTAATTTGCTTTTCGCCGGTAATTACTACGGTAACAGCCCCGCCGCCGGCCGTTGCCTCCAGGGTGCGTTGTTTGAGCTCTTCCTGCAATTTGGCCATTTCAGCCTGCAGTTTTTGGACCTTCTTCATCATCCCGGCCATATTGCCCATATTACCAAACATTGTTACTCCTCCTTGCGATTCTCTTGTTTTATGACTTTTCCGCCAAACATCTTAATTGCCTGGCGCAATACCGGATGGTCCTCCTCGCTAGCTTCCTGAGCCGGTACAGCCGGCTCACGGGTGCGTGGCGGCGCCGCGGTCCCAAGTATGCAGTGGAGGCGCAGTGGCCGACCTACTACTTGCGCCAGCACATTCTCGACGATCGTGCGGTAGTCTTCTTTTTCCGTGCGTTCTTTGGGGAAATTAGCGGTAAACTGTAGCGTCGCCTGCTGCTCATTCAGCGCCACCAGTTGACCCTGGGCCACACAGGCATGAACGGAACGCTTGCCGCTGGCCACCAATTCTTTTAATACAGCCGCCCACACTTCCCGCAGGTCGCCGGGCGCAGAACGGGCCGGCGAACCTCCCGGAGAATCAATCGATTCGACTGGAGTTGGGGGAGCCATTGCCACCGCTTTGGACGTTGCCATTGGACCTGCCGCCTTTACTGACGGAGTCGGCTGCCGGTTCGCCGGTGCTGCGGCAGCGTCCGCTACGGGTAAAGGATTAAGCCGGACCTGGTCGGCTGCGGCTGACCCCGCCATTAAGCGGGCCTCCAGCGCAGCCACGCGCTCGGCTAAGGCGGCCCAGTCGCTGTCGGCGGCGCGGTGGCAGAGGGAAAGCAAAGTCATCTCAGCCGTGATGCGCGGCTCCGTCGCCCAGCGCGCTTCATTGGCCGCCTCCTGCAGCGCCTGGAGCATTCGCACCAGTTCCGCATGAGAAATTTCGCGCTCTGCTCAGTCAATACTTCCCGGTCGGTCGAGTACATATCAATTGTTTCCACATCAGGCGCCGCCTTAAACAGCATCAGACTGCGGAGGTGTTGCGCGAGTTCTAACAGCAGTTGTCGCACATCCTTGCCGAGGGCGACCAGTTCATCCAGCGCCAGCAATACGGCCGTGCTATCGCGATTGGCCAGCGCAGCGGTGATACGCCAAATCCCTTCGTGACCAATGAGACCTAACAGTTGACGAACATGCGTCACTGTCACCGCAGTGTCGTCCAGAGCGGTGCACTGGTCAAGAATGCTTAACGCATCCCGCATGCCGCCGTCAGCATGGACGGCAATCAATTTCAACGCATCAGGCGTAATATTCAAGTTATTTTTCGCCGCGACCTCGGCCAGTCGTCCTTCAATCTCCTTTACGCCAATGCGCCGAAAGTCATAGCGCTGACAGCGCGAATGAATGGTAGCGGGAATTTTATGCGGCTCAGTCGTAGCGAGGATAAACACGACATGAGCCGGCGGCTCCTCCAATGTTTTCAGGAGGGCGTTGAACGCCTCGGGAGTCAACATATGTACTTCGTCGATGATATATACTTTGTAGCGGCCGTCAACAGGGGCAAACTTGACCGTCTCCCGCAAGTCGCGGATTTCATCAATCCCGCGATTGGAGGCGGCGTCAATTTCAAACACGTCCATGGAAGCGCCGCTGTTAATGCGTTCGCAATGGGGACAATGGTTGCAAGGATTAGGCGTCGGACCATGGAGGCAGTTGAGCGCCTTGGCCAAAATCTTGGCCGTGCTGGTCTTGCCTGTACCCCGGGGCCCGGCGAACAGATAGGCGTGGGCGATTTTTCCGGCGATAATGGCATTCTTGAGCGTAGTACGGACATGGTCCTGGCCCACAAGACTGTCAAAATCCTGCGGTCGCCACTGGCGGTACAAGGCCAGGTAGGCCATCATTCATCACCCCCCTTACAGCTTTATTCCACATTGCCATTATTATTTCCTGTTTAGGCCCTAAAACATAAAAGCCGCGCTGCAACAGGCGATCCGTTTTCAACGTCGGGCTACGGCAGTATCCGCATCAGGCTACCTTACGGCACATAGGAATTGTCACTTACCGTTGCTTCCTTCCGGACCTGGCGGGGTTCATGAGTTCCTATTGCGTAAGACCCAATGAGGGCTTACCGTAGTCCGACCTTAAAAACGAAAAGCCGCGTACTGGTGCAGCACGGCTGTGGTTATTGATATATGGCGGAGAGAGAGGGATTCGAACCCTCGGCACCGTTTTGGCAGTGCACGCGATTTCCAGTCGCGCTCCTTCGACCACTCGGACACCTCTCCGGGTCTGACATTAATTTATTATATATGAATTTAAGCCTTTTGACAAGGTGCACAAAGCGTTACTTTTTACCAAATACAATCCCTTTGCGCCAAACCGCGTAATTAAGTATACGCCCTCAAGCACGACTTGTCAATATTTTCTGTTCCTCATATTCAGGCAGTAGTAGGTATCTGGGTTTATTAAACATACAGCGCATGTATTCATGTAACAGCATTTTGGGGTAGACTATAATCAAAGAGTTATTTATACTTATAAGTTACAGAGTAAATAACCGAGGAGCTGATTCTTTTGGAAACAAGACTGACGAAATTGCTTGGTATAACTTACCCAATCATTCAGGGCGGAATGGCTTGGGTCTCGGAAGCCAACCTTGCAACTGCCGTGTCTAATGCCGGCGGCGCAGGCATTATTGCCAGCGGCGGTCGGGCTACCGATTGGGTGCGTGCTGAAATTCGCAAGGCCAAAACGTTAACTAACAAGCCATTCGGCGTCAATGTAATGCTGATGGCGCCGAACAAAGACGAAATCGTCGACATGATCTGCGAAGAAAAGGTGGCCTTTGTCACGCTAGGAGCGGGTAATCCTATACCATACTTTGCTAAATTTCATCAAGCCGGAATAAAGGTTATACCGGTTGTTCCCAACGTGAAACTGGCCAAGCGGGTTGAAGCGGCCGGCGCCGACGCTATTGTCATCGAAGGCATGGAGGCCGGCGGACATATCGGGACATTGACCACTATGGCTTTACTAACTAACGTTATCCCCGAAATATCCGTCCCGGTCATAGCTGCTGGCGGCATTGTCGACGGGAGAGGTATCGCTGCAGCGTTATTAATGGGCGCTTCCGGCGTGCAAATGGGGTCTCGCTTTCTCTTAACCGAAGAATGTATGCTTCACCCGAAAGCCAAGCAGCGGATTATTGAGGCCGAAGACACCGACTCGGTAGTAACCGGCTATTCGCGCGGCCACGGCGTAAGGGGTTTGAAAAGCAAATTTACCGATAAATATTTAGAACTTGAACGGAGCGGCGCTCCCCAAGATGAGCTTGATGCCTTGGCGACCGGCACAAACCGGTTGGCAGCGGTCGACGGCGACGTCGAAAATGGATTAGTTCAGGTAGGGCAAAGCCTTAATAGGCTAAAAGACATAAAACCCGTTAAACAAGTTATCGAAGAACTAATGGCCGAAACCATTCGCACCCTGTCAAACGCCGGCAATTTGGTCAAGTAATGACCATATATTTTTATAAACCAGGGGGGGAACCAGCTATGAAATTTGAAGGTGTAGAGCCAGTCAGGGCTCGCGAAACTTTCGTAGCCGACGGCGCCAAAGTTATCGGCAAGGTTACTATGAAAGAATATAGCAGCGTATGGTTTAATACCGTAGTCCGCGGCGACGTCAACTACATTGAAATCGGGCGTTATACCAACATCCAGGATAATAGCGTCGTCCATGTCGCCGATGACTGCCCGACAATTATTGGCGACTATGTAACAGTCGGCCACGGCTGTATCATTCACGGCGCAACAATCGAAGATCATTGCTTGATCGGCATGGGCGCCATCGTGCTGAATAAAGCGGTAATCGGTAAAGGCAGCATCATCGCTGCCGGCGCCTTAGTCCGGGAAGGACAAGTAATCCCGCCACACTCACTTGTCGTCGGGGTGCCGGGCAAAGTCATTAAACAAGTGCCCGACGAATGGAATAGTATTCATGCCCAAGCAGTCAAATATAAGACGCTCTGGACGGAGCGGTATGGGCTTCTGCCTGACGCCGGCGGCGAACGTTATCACGGTGAAAAAATAGTTTAACTGAAAAATAAAGCCTTCCAAGGGTTATACCCGGGAAGGCTTTATTGCTCATGGTTCAGGAGCGATGAATTTTATTCAGCGGATAAAATTGGTAAGTATTTTCGCTTCTGGCGGCACAGGTTTTACATGCGGTTTGCCGGCTGCCAAGACTTTTAACAACCAGGCCATGTTTTTGCCCAAAATACGCAAAATCTGGTTCCCTTCCTCGTCTTTCACTGCTTCGCCAGCACCGTGGCCATGGGTTACATTCCAGTAATTCGATGTCGGCATTATCATCTCCGAGTACATAATATAGCGATTAAGCGCATCGAACGTTGCAACACCACCCGACCGGCGGACCACGGCAACTGTCGCGCCAACTTTATGCCGCAGCATCGACTGGTTGACAGACGTGACGAAAAAAGCCCGGTCCAGGAAAGACTTCATCGTTCCCGGAATGCCCGCATAATATACTGGCGACCCCAGCAATATTCCATCCGCCTCTTTCATCTTTTGGATCCAGTCATTTACTTCATCATTAGCGATAGCACAGCGTTCATTTTGGTTTTTGACGCACCCCATGCAGGCAATGCAGCCTCTTATCATTTTGTTGCCGACTTGAATTACCTCAAATTCTATTCCTTCCTTTTTCAACTCCTCGCCGACAACATTCAGCGCATAGGCCGTATTGCCGTTGGCACGGGGGCTACCGTTAAAAGCAACAACTTTCATACTCATCCTCCCCAAATGCGCTTTGGAAAATCCTGAACACAGGATTTTCTTTCTCTGGCATATAATAAGATATATATTGGTAAAAACATCTGCACAAGTACGCACTTTTATGTAACTATACTCACCGCAAGGTAAGCGAACCAACGATAAAACCGGTTGCCCAAGAAAGGAATACATGTATGCTTACAATCAACAACAAAAACTACATCTGCAGTCTTGACTATGCCGTCAGCCTCATCAAAGGCAAATGGAAAGCCGTAATTATTTGCCACCTCAATGATCAATCCTATCGTTTTCTCGAACTCCACCGCAAACTTCCCGGCATCAGCGAAAAAGTCCTCACCGAAAAACTGCGTGAACTGGAAAATGACGGACTTGTCGAACGCGTATCGTATCCGGAAATACCGCCCCGTGTCGAATACCGCCTAACCCCTCTTGGTCTTAGTCTATCCAAAGTATTGGATGCTTTGCAGGTTTGGGGCGAAGACTATATCGCCCTAACGAAAAAACTTCACAAACAGACAGATCAGGAACGCTAGCCGTCGGACGCATGTTAAATCGTTTAAGCGAAAAAGCCTTCCAGGACTAACCCCTGGAAGGCTTGCTTTTTTCCCTGGCGGAGAGGGTGGGATTCGAACCCACGAGACCCTTACGAGCCTACCTGATTTCGAGTCAGGCTCCTTCGACCAACTCGGACACCTCTCCATGTTTTATTTGCGGCGCTGGCGGAAAAAATCCCGCATTATTTCAGCGCATTCATCGGCCCTTACGCCCGCCGTTACCTCCAAGCGGTGATTTAGTGCCGGGTGCTGGACAATGTTAAACAATGACTCAACCGCTCCAGCCTTATAATCGGCACTGCCATAAACCAACCGATCGATCCGGCTGTTAACCAAGGCCCCGGCACACATCGGGCACGGTTCTATAGTAACATAAAGCGCAGCTCCGGTCAACCGCCACCGCCCAAGAAGCTTACATGCTTGCTGGATGACGATAATCTCGGCGTGAGCCGTAGCATCATGCCATGTCTCGCGGCGATTGTGGGCCTTCGCGACTACCGCCCCGTCCATAACCAGCACGGCGCCAATTGGCACTTCGCCAATAGCATAGGCTTTCCGCGCTTCTTCCAGGGCTATTCCCATGTAGTCGTAATCGTCCATCGTCCCGTCACCACGCGCGTCAATCATGGTGCGCCCGAGACGACTCGAACGTCCGACACGCGGTTTAGGAAACCGCTGCTCTATCCACCTGAGCTACGGGCGCATAAATTTAGGTTTTGTAAAAATTAACTGAATTTTTGTAGCTTCCTGCAAAACACTGTCAGCCACACTGCTTAAAGATTATAGCATTAACGTAAACCTGGTGTCAAGACTAACCACCTAAAAGTGTTATCCAGTATGACGCTACTGGCAAGATTGCAGGCCTTTCTATGCCTAAAAACGAATGTCTTCACGGCTGTAATGTCTAAACAGTTTAAGTTTCAATTTTCATAATAAAAACCCTGGATACGATTTAACTGTATCCAGTTAACTGTATCCAGGGTTTATCGAGATTAGTATTAACCTACCATGGGTACCCAGCCTTTGGCTCTGATCGCCTCGGCAATGCGGTTGATGGATACCATGTAGCTGGCTGTTCTCATATCAACAGGATGCTTTTGGTACATATCCCAAATTTCATTGAATGCTTTTACCATCATCCGCTCCAGGCGCTCGTTGACTTCTTCCTCGGTCCAGTAGAAGTTGGAAAGGTTTTGCACCCATTCAAAATAAGATACGGTCACACCGCCGGCATTGGCAAAAATGTCGGGCACCACAAGCACACCGCGGTCAGCAAGGATTTTGTCCGCTTCCGGCGTGGTCGGGCCATTGGCACCTTCAACCACGATTTTACACTTAAGATTTGCAGCATTTTCCGCGGTAATTTGGTTTTCCAGCGCAGCCGGCACAAGAATATCGCACGGAAGTTCCAGCAGCTCTTTGTTAGTAACGGCGACAGTGCCGGGAGTACCGACAACGCTGCCGGTTTGCTTAAGCTGCGCGTCGACGGCAGCAAGGTCCAGGCCATTTTCGGCGTAAATACCCCCTTTGACATCGCTTACCGCAACGATTTTGCATCCCATTTCATGCAAAAACTTGGCGGCGTGGCTACCTACGTTGCCGTAACCTTGAACAGCAACTTTCGCCCCTTTCAGGTCAAGCCCCATCTTCTTGGCTGCTTCACGGGTAGCGATTGAAACGCCCCGGCCGGTAGCGGCGCCACGCCCGAGGGAGCCGCCGATGATGATGGGTTTGCCGGTAATCATCCCAGGCTCGCTGTGCCCTTTTATTTCATTGTATTCGTCAACCATCCAGGCCATAATCTGGGGATTGGTATTTACGTCAGGAGCCGGAATGTCCTTATCTGCGCCCACAAATTGGGCAATAGCCCGGATATAGCCGCGGCTAAGCCGCTCTAATTCATCCTGCGACAATTCCTGCGGATTGCAAACAACGCCGCCTTTGCCACCGCCGTAAGGCAGGCCGATGACGCCGCATTTGAAAGTCATCCAAATAGACAATGCTTTCACTTCGTCGGGAGTAACGTCGGGATGGAAACGGATACCGCCTTTGGTCGGCCCGATGGCATCGCAGTGCTGCGAACGGTAGCCTTTAAAAACGCGGACACTACCGTCGTCCATACGCACCGGTATGGATACTTCGAAAAAGCGCTTCGGCTCTCTGAGAATAGCATGGATACGCGGGTCAAGCTTTAAGTGGTTGGCGGCAGTTTCCAGCTGCTGCTGCGCCACTTCCAAAGGATTAAGATGTTGTTTTTGCTCCACTCTATAACACCTCTTGAGAAGATTTGATTGAGAAAAAATATTTTTCTTACTTGGCCGCAATGTTTCTGTTCATTGCTTAATGATACTATCAAGCCTACAAAAAACAACAGAAAAAGTTTTAAAATTATACATGTTAATCTCTGAAAAATCTAATTATTCCGTGTGCCATTGTCCTTGTCAAACGGACAAGACTGGCTTTTTGTTAGCAGGACGACTGTAAGCCTTGTAAACATTCCGGCAGGAATTATTGGCAATCGATGGAATAATATAGCAATAGAGTCACCAACCCGGCGACGCCCGGGGTGAACCGAGACCGTTAAAAGGATAGACAAAATACCCAGCCCATATTTTATCGACCGGGAGGAATGCATTTTGACCAGCCTGCCCGTTATTCAGCGGTTCATCTGGTGGCTGCCGGTGGTAGTAATCGGCTTATCCGTTTTGTTTGCCGGCTACTGTCCAGAATAAACTGGACCTGTATTTAAAAGCCCAGCTAATCAATAATATCCAGGTCAAGGCGACCCTGCAGGAACTTGATTACCAGGCCCTCTATTCCCGGGTAGAAGCATATCGCAACGCTTTTCTCGACCGCAATTATGAAGCGATGTACCACCTCAGCTATTTCAAAGACGTTCCCAAGCCCAGCCTGATTGAATTCCGCAACCTCCGCGATGCGCAACACACCTACCGCATGGAAGTGCACATTGTCGAAGTCGAGTTGGCCGGCAACAAAGGCAGAGCACATCTGGAACTTATCTTGGAACACCCTGTTATCGGAGTAAATAAATCTACCCATGTTCAGGAATGGGAAAAAATAAACGATATATGGTATCGAGTCGATTACGGTTACTGACCCCGACTGACAAAAAGACAGAGTCAAGGCGCGAAGCAGCTTGACTCTGTCTTTATATTTATGTTCCGTTTTTAGCGGAACATATTGCCCATACCGGTTATAATCAATGCATTGGCAAAGTCTATGAGGAACGCGCCAATGAGCGGTACTATGAGGAAAGCCTTGGGCGCCGGACCGTATTTTTCGCTAAGGGCGGCCATGTTGACCAGGGCATTAGGCGTAGCACCCATGCCAAAGCCGATCATGCCGACCGACAGCTGCACTGCCTCGTAGTCACGGCCCATAATGAAGTATACCAACAGCCAGCAGAATAGCAGCATCAGGATGCACTGGCCAATCAAGATAATGGTCAGCGGGAGGGCAAGGTTGATAAGCTCCCATAGTTTCAAACCGTTAATGGCCATCGTGAGATACACGGCAAGCGAAATGTCGGAAATGATTTCCACAGCACCTTCGTTAATCTCATAGCTTTTGGTGACATCGCCAATATTGCGGATGACCGCCGCCACGATCATGGCGCCGATATACGCAGGCAACGTAATGCCGGCCTTGTTGAGATAGAAACTTACGATCGAGCCAATCCCCATTGCCGCGAGAATGAAGCCAAGAGCTTTCATCAGCGTAGCGCCATCAACGGTATTCTCAGTTTCCTGAACAGCCGTTGCGGCGGCGTCAACGCGGATGCCTTGCTGCGCAGGAGTAGCAATGTTGTACTTCTTAATCAAGGTTTCACCAAACGGACCACCCATGAGGCTGCCGGCCACCATACCGAACGTAGCACAGGCAATGGCCGCTGTAGTAGCGCCGGTAACCCCCCAGCTTTCAAACAGCGGACCAAAAGCGCCGCCGGTGCCCAGACCACCCATCAGGGTTACCGCACCGCCAATTATGCCAAACAGCGGATGGATGCCTGTGGCTTTCGCCAGGACGATGCCGATAACATTCTGGAGTACGGCAAGCACAACAGCTAAAACAAAAAAGATTATCAGCGGCAGCCCGCCGCGTTTGAGCAGCATGACGCTGGCACCCATACCAATAGTAGTAAAGAACATGATCATGAGAGCCGATTGCATGGTGCTGTCAAGCTCAAATCCCAGTATGCCCTGGGTCCGCAGGAAAGTGGCCAGACCGGCAAAGAGCAGGCCGCCCACTACAGGAGCAGGAATACTGAACCGTATCAGCAGGGGAATACGCCGCCGGATGGCCGCGCCAAGGTAGTAAACAATGATTGCTAGGGCTACTGTTTGAATCATATTTAGTTTTAGAATTAGAAGGCCATTTACAACTTTGGTTTCCATAAGGTCCCCCCCTTTTTTATTTTGTCCCACTAATTATTTATTGAACAGAACCATGCGGCCAAGCATGATACCTTTTATTATTGTATTTATATGTCTACAATAAACTACAAAAGACAACAAAAAATCTTGCGGTAAAAACTGAAAATTAATTATGTTACAAATATAACAAATAGTTTGTTTCTATTAAACTACTGTATGTATACAGCATACTATTAATGAAATAATTGCTATTATTTCGGCTGATATGTTAAGATATGTGTAAATAATCAAGAGAAAGCAAAGGCGCTTTACTCCCGCGACAGCGGGCGTAAAGCGCCTTCCTTAATAAACCAAACTGTCAGGAGAGTGAGCAAAATGAAGACCAAAGCGAATTTTGCCGGCAGTAAGAAAAACAGCACGGTCAATGACCATAGAAAAAAGATCATTCGCGGCAACGGCTGGACAATCATCCGCGACAGCTACGACGCGGTGACCATCCGGGTCGCCAACCCTGCCTGCCTTTCCAGCAGCGCCTATCAGAACGCCGTCAAAGCATTGGCCAATACCAAAAACATCCATATTATTTTAACCTACGCCAATTAACTTTCGTTAATAAAGACCAATTCACCCTGGGCAGAAGGTTCCATGGCAAACTGCGCCATCTTCTGCTCGATCGCCGGCCAGGATACGACTAGCGAATTGTAGGCTAGTCCCTCTTCAGCCCATCCTTTTCGCTCACAAATCGCGTAGAGGCGGTAAGCCAGCGCCCTGGCCTGTGCCACGCTGGCGCCGTCCAGGCAGTGAGCCAGCCGGGCGGCGGCGTCTTCGCCCCCGGAACCCAGTAGCGCTTTAAGAAGCTGCTGGACAACGCGCCAGGCAGTGATCCGGCGTTCATGCCCGGGCTGCCAATCATCAGCCAGTTCTTCCCACTTCAGCAACCTGACCTTACCTTTCGCCGTTGCCAACACGCCGTCACCCACCAGCCTTTCGACCGACGTGTTCTTGGCGCGAGCCAAGACATCGGCCGCGCCAAACGGTGCTTCGCGCAGGCCGAACTGCTCAAACCAGGCAACGCAAAAACGGGTGTCTTCGTCCAGCATGCCTTCCTGGGCCGCTAGATAGGCGTCAAATTCCTGATTGACAATCGCCAGTGCCGTCCGCACCGCCATCGGCTTGCCAGTGGCTTCATACACCTTGCTGTATTGAGAAAAGATGGCCATGCCAGGTCCTATTGCCGCCTGCGCCAGGTCTACTGGCGGAATGTTGCTTTGCTCCAAACCCTTCAGCGCGGCCGGCAGTCCGCGTTTGACAGCCGCTATGAACTCTCGCCGCGTTGCCACCGGAGCGTTAGGCGCTCTTTTTCGGCATACTAATACGATGGATGAAGCCAACGCATTTTTGGTCGTTTTGCGGCCCGTAACCCGTTCCGTCCGCAGCGGCCAGGTACAAACAATCTGCAGCCCGGTTTCGATCAGCACCCCCAAGATGCTTTCCCAGGCGGTATAATACCCCTCGCCCTTTTCCGTCACTTCCTGTTCTTTGAAGGCATAATAAATCGTCGCCGGATAATCGTCGTGCATGGCGGCATAGATATTTTTTACCGCTCTTGCCAGCTGGTTGCGGAAATGTTGACTGGCCCGCACCCTGTCACCGTCAAACCGGTGCCATGCCGCCACTATCTCCGCTGCTTTGGGCGTGGCTACCGTGGCAAACAGCTCCGGATAATCCTCTTTCAGCGCCTGGCGTAAAACGCCGTAGAAAAAGTCGGCGAAATCGGCGTAAGTAATACTACTGTAGTATGGCGGGTCGGTGGAAATCAGCCACTTGCCCGCATCGTCCCAGGCCGCGGTTGCATCCCTTTGTTCAGCCGTGCCATATCCTCCTCCCGGCAACAGCTCCAGACATTTGGGAATCCATTCCAACGACCCTTCCCAGCTCCCTGTTGAGCCGCTGAACGGGTTGGCTTCAGCATAGTCCCAAGCCATGGCCACCCCTTGTTCGGAAAAGGTCTGTTCGATGGTTTCCCGGTGGATATTCCAGATCGCAAACGAACTGAGCCGGTTGGCCAGACGCCCTACCGCCAGGGCAAGATAAGTCGCTACCGCTGTGGCGTAATCCTCATCGCCGCCATCCCGTAAACACTGCGCTTTGGCTTCCTTCACCAGCCCGGCAAAGGTCGCCAGTGCATAGCGCTGGCGCGGGTTATACAGCGAGCCGATAGAATCGTAGCCATAATTGGGCGGATTAAAATAACCTGAAATTCGCGCTGCTGCTAAGTCGGTTAAGAAATCGGACGGGGGAATGGACTCGTTATTCTCACTGGGCGAAACATATATCTTGCCTTCTTTGCCTGCTATCACCTGAGCAATGACGGCGCCGCCAATGCGGCCTTGCCGGCCTAGTTTCCTTATATAATCCAGGGGTACCGGCGTTCCGCAACAAATGCATATAGCACCTCGCCGGTTGACCGTTCCGGCGGGCGGTTGGCCCGGCCCTGTCCGCACAACAAAACTAACTTGCGCTTTGGCCCGGTCAACTTGCGGTTCAACCCAAACTTCTTGGCCTTTTTTGGCTGAAAGCAAAAATTTGCTGGCGAGCGGCATGTCACACCCGCAAGCCGGGTTAGGGCATTTAACTGTCCGCACCCACAACCAGGCAATTATCGTCCCTTCGCCGCCCGCGGCCGGCAGCTTTACTTTAGGATACAGGCGACCTAACCGTTTTTCCGCTTCATCCCGCAGCCACCGGCCGTAGTAGCGGATGTCGGCAGCCAAGCCTGCTGCTTTTTGCCAACCGTTGTTTGGGCCAGATTTTTCCCGGGCTACCGGGTTGACCGGCGGGCGGCCTGCGAATTTAGCCGGTAATTCGATTAAGGTCTTGGTAATCAGCACCGCTACCGGATTTAAATCGCTGCCCCGCGCATAGAGCCCTAGCCGCTGCGCTTCCAGCGGGATAGAGCCGCCGCCGCAAAAAGGATCGTATACCGGCGGCGGTTCGCCGCCTGTTGATTTTAATATTTCCGCGCGGGCCATTTCTAAAACTTGCTCATTACCGCTATTTTCCCACTTTACCAGGTCGCCGAGAATAGCAAACAGTCGCTGCCGCTCCTGCTCCTGAGCTTTTTCGTCAGGAAACTGCTCCGGATGGCTGGAAGGGTCGTCTACCAGCGAGGCAAACAGTACCGCCCGGCACACCGCAAGCGGCTTGCGCGACCACCATAAATGGAGCGTCGACGGATGGCCCTGACGGATAGACTTTTCGCGTGACGCGGCGTCGTTAATGACTTCTAGCGGGAGCGCCACTTCAATAAGCTTCTTTTTATATGCCACGCTATGCCTCCTGCCGTTTTTCTTGCCGCGCCGAGCTGCGGCAATGTGTTGGTCCACTTTCCGCTATCCCGTTATAACAAAAAGCACAGGCCTGGTAAAAGCCTGTGCTATTAATTCGCAAAAATGGCCTGCCCGAGAGGATTCGAACCTCTGACCTTTTGATTCGTAGTCAAACGCTCTATCCAGCTGAGCTACGGGCAGACATCCATTAGACCGGCTTTTTGTCTTGCCGACAAAAAGGATTATAGCATAATACGTTGACGGTGTCAAATTTTTTCGGATAGAATTTTTTATCCACAATATCCACAAGAGCAAACCCGCATAAATGCTGGTTTTTGGTAATTGTCCACAGGTCCGTCCCCCGTTTTTATCCACAGCCTGTCACAGACTGTTTGGGTTCATCGGTTGACTGTTACACCTTTGTTGCCCCGTCCCGTTCCCTTTTTATCCACATTTGTTGGCTCTTTGTGAATAATTCTGTGGATAACTCCTGCGTGCAACCGTCAAATAAAAAAGCCTGACCAAAGCTGGTCAGGCTCATACCGATCTGTCCTATACCAACGGCCGGCTCCAATCCACATACACGCCGGTATGCTCCCACAGCCGGGTCAGAGCCAATTTCAATTGTTCTACACTTTCCGTGGGAACGGCTACCGCATCCTTAAAGTCCCGCAGCGTCTTCTGCGCCATCCGGATAACATGCTTTCTCGACAGGAAAGCCTCTACCTGCCGCCGCTTGCCATCGTCAGCTAAAACTACCTTTATGGTCTTCGTGCCCGGGTCGTATTCAATATATCCGTTATCATTGTCATGATGAATGGCTACGCGGTATATTTCGCTCATTTGCAACTCCTCGCCTTTAGAAAATAGAATTTTTACATAATATACGGGTTGGAGCGCAAAAATCCTGCTTGCTGCTATATATTTTATATTTTCCCCCGCCAAAATGCGGGCTATGCACCGCACGATGAAACGCAGCCCGGAAACCCCCCGGGCTACTTCGTTTTGTTTACTTGACTCTGAATTGGTCCATCCGGCTTGACGGTTTTATAACATGTACGGCACAGGCTAAACAGGGGTCGAAGGAATGAACGGTCCGAACAACGTCGAGCGGGTTGTCGGCATCGAGCACGGGTAGCCCGATCAGTGCTGTCTCGAGCGGCCCCGGTTGTCCCGCCTTGTCGCGGGGCGAGGCGTTCCAGGTGGTCGGCACCACGGCCTGGTAACGCTCAATGCGGTAGTTGTTAATAACCACCCAGTGGCCGAGTGCGCCCCGCGGCGCCTCGGTAAGACCGACGCCGACGCCCATGTACGGTATTTCCACGGCGGCCTCGCACGGTCCGCCGATTTCCAATTCATCCAGCCACACTGGCAGCGTTTGGGCGACAAGTTTGGCTTCCAGCATGCGGGCGACGATCCGGTCCATCACCGATACACCGTTGGTATAGCGGCCGCTTATCCACATGCGAGCGAGCGGCCCCACTTCGCAGACCATGCCGTCGTAGCGCGGCGCCTTAACCCAACTATAGGCGCCCGCTTTGTTGCACTGGTCCTGGGTGACCGCCTCGGCCGGTTTGCCATCGCCAGCACTAGTATACCAGGCATGGGTAACGTCTTCGGTAATTTTTTCTTTGTCCAGCGTGACAAGTTTGCCATTAATATAGGCTCCGGGAGTAAATAAGAAGTCCCGGCCGGCGTCATCCAGCGGGAAGGCGCCGTAAACAAGGAAGTTGGCGGGACCGCGACCCAATTTGAAGTAATCGTTATACGCGGAGGCGATAACGCCCACGTCTTCCTGGTATTCGTTGTTGATAAAAGCGGCAACTTCGGCCAGCAGCTTGCGATAAGCGGCTATGCGCTCTTTGGTCGCATTCTGGGTGACACCGCCGGCAATGATCGATGCCTGGTGGGGCATTTTGCCGCTGAACTGGGCCACCATCTCATGGCATTTGCGGCGGATTTCAAGGGCCTTAAAATAGTGGCCAAGCAGCCGGTCGCTCGTTTCCTTGTTCAGGCGGTAGTCGCCGCTGTAGCGCGGAGCAAAGGGGGCGATATCCGGTCCCTGGACATAATCGGGTAGCGACAGCTGATAGAAGTGGATAATGTGCGACTGGAGGTAGTTGCCACCCAGGATGAGATTACGGAGCAGGCGGCCGTTGTGGGGTACGGCGACGCCGGTGACATCGTCAAGCGCCAGCGCGGCCGCCGTGGCATGGCTGACCGGGCAGACGCCGCAGATGCGCTGCGTTAAAAATACGGCATCCCGGGGGTCGCGGCCGGCCAAAATCGGCTCAAAACCGCGGTACAGCGTCCCGACGGCGTGCGCATCCGTTACTTGGCGGCCGTCAACGGTGACTTCGATCTTGAGGTGTCCTTCCAAGCGCGTAACGGGATCAATGGATATGCGACGCATTATTGTTCACCCCCGAAGATTTTCGTGTGGGGCGGCTGCGGCGACGGCGTGCCGGCCGGCCCGTACTCTTTAATTTTCACAAAGAAGGGCGCCGACGCATCAGGAAATTCCGGCCCGGTGCAGGACAGACAAGGCGAGTTGGCCCCAACGCACCAGTTAGCCCCGTTATTAAATTTCCGTTCGGCGCAGTCGCCAAAGGCCATTGGCCCTTTGCACCCCAGCTTATACAGACATCCCGGCTCAGACAGCTTTTTCGCAAACCGGCCTTGATCAAAGTCCGGCCGACGCTCGCAAATATCGTGGATGCTCTTGCCAAAGAACATGAGCGGCCGCTGCAATTTATCCAGTTCGGGCATACCGTACCGGATAAGATGGAGAAGCGTTCCCAGCACCCAGTCCGGATGGATCGGACAACCGGGCACATTGACGAGCGGCGTACCGCGAACAACGGCGCTGACCGCCTTGCTGGCCGTCGGATTTACGCCGGCAGCGGGAATGCCCCCGTAGGCGGCACAAGTGCCAACGGCCATGACGGCCTTGGCCTTAGCGGCCATTTGCCGGACCCGGTCAGCAAAAGGCACCGGCTGACCATTATGTTCGCCCAAGGTCGCGGTATGGCGACCGGCGGCTACCGGTACCGCCCCCTCCACCACCAGATAGTATTGACCGGCATACCGTGCACGGACTTCATCCAATACGGCCATAGCCGGCTCGCCGGCAGCGGCCATAAGGGTCTGGTGGAATTTCAAACTGATAATATCGGTTAGTACCTTGCCGATATCAGGCGCAACGCTGTTTAAGAGCGATACCGAACAGCCGCTGCACGAACCGCCCTGCAGCCACACTACGGGTGGGTGGCCGGCGGCCGGGCCGCTGAACGCCTCGACGATTTCGGCATGCAGGACATTGGACAGCCCCAGCGCGGCGCCGGTTGCCCCGCAAAGGCGCAAAAAGTCACGGCGGGTTAAGTTACGCATCCTTTATCCCTCCCGAGTGTTTAAAATATGTAAAGCAGTGTTGGTCTGCTGCCGAAGTCAGGACGCAGGGGCCGTGCTTTCGGCAGCAGTTTGGCGAATTCGCCCTGTGGGTTGTCCAAATCCCCAAAATAGCGCGCTTTCGTCAGACAAGTTTGTACACAGACCGGTTCGTGCCCCTTGGCCACTTCGGTCAGCAGGCACAGGGTGCACCCCTGGACAACACCCTCATCCGCGATATATGTGCGGACGTTGTACGGGCAGGCGGCAATGCAGCGCCGGCAGCCCATGCATTTATTCTTGTCGACAAGCGTGACCCCGGTCTCATGTTTATACGAAGCAGTCGTGGGACAGGCCGGCACGCACGGCGCGTCCTGGCAGTGCTGGCACTGAACCGGCAGGACGGTATACTTGACGTTCGGATATTTGCCCTCTTCTTTATCCTCAAAGCGGATCAAGGCGTTTTCCGGCGGCAGTTCGTTTTGGGTTTGGCAGGCCACCTGACAAGCAAAACAGCCAATACATTTTTTTACGTCAATAATCATCGCGTAACGCGGCATGCTTATTCACCCGCCTTTCGAATATGGACCGCCACTTCCATCATCATGGCATGCCCGGAGATAGGTTCGGTGCGGAAGGGTACAAAGTCGTTGGGATTGACGCCAAAGCCCCGTCCGATTTTAAGAAATGGCGCAAACCGCCCGTAGCCGGCCGGCAGGTACGCCGCATCCGGATGAATGCGCTCCGTCACCTTGGCCCGGACTCTACGGGTCGCCAGCGGCGAAGACACTTCGACCAGATCGCCGTCTTTGATGCCGAGTTTTTTCGCCCGGTCGGCGTTAATCCAAATGCGCTCAAGATCATATTTGCGGGCAATCGCCAAGAGGTAGGGGTCGCTAGCAGTTGCCGTATGGGACATGAAAGCCTGCTTGCCATGGATGAGAACAAACGTGTTTTTGTCGGCCTTGGTTAGCGGCGGCTGCCATTTCGGCAGCGGGTCGAAACCGTTGTCGGCAAAGGCTTTGCAGTAGAGTTCCACTTTCTTCGTTTCGGTCTTAAATTCGGGCACGCCCGGCTTCTGACCGCCCGGCAAACCAATGGTGCCCTTGGCCCGCAAATCGTCAAGCGTAATGCCCAGCGGCTTCACCATCGCAGCCGCTACTTCTTCCCGGGTAAAGTTGAAGTACTTTTCCAGCCCCATATAACTTGCCAGTTCGGTAATGATGTCGGCCAAATGCTTGGTCTCGGGGTGGATGACGTCAATCGCCTGCGAGCGCATGGTAACAGCCGGTCTACTGCCGGACAGACCGTCAGGCAGGTCCTCGCGCTCGGCCGGACTGCACTCAGGCAAGACATAGTGGGCGCACATGGCTGTTTCTGACCACTTAACATCGCACACAACCATCAGGTCAAGCTGTTTGTAGCCCTTCATCATAAATTCCGGGTCGGGCGCGTTGCGCACCGGATTAATCCGGTGTAAAAAGCCGGCTTTGGCCCGGCCCTCCATCGCCATCTTGGGCATGAGATGAACTATGCCCTGACTCGGCTGGCAGAGCGGGAATTCCCCTTTGATGCCGACGCCGTCGCAACGCGGGACCTTGGCTTTCGGCGGAGCAGGATATTTCTTAGGATCAAGCGAGCCCAACTTGGGCCCGACCGGAAACTTCATGCCGCCGTCTTGGCCGTAGTTGCCGAGCAGCGCGTTAACACAGGCCAGCGCGCGGAACATCTGGGTACCATTAGCGTAGTTGGTGCCGTTCGGAGCCTTGTAGCCCTGTTCGATGCAGCTGGCCGGTCGGTTTTGGCCCAAGCCGCGGGCAATCTCGTAAATGGTCGCGGCCGGGATATCGGTAATCGCGGCTGCCCACTCCGGCGTATACGGCGCCATGGCCTGCTTGAATTCGTCAAAGCCGACGCAGTAGTTAGTGACAAAATCCTTGTCATAGAGATCTTCCTTAATGAGCACATGGGCAATAGCCAATAGCAGCGCCAAGTCGGTACCGGGCCGGATGGGAACCCATTGCCCAAAAAGACAGGACGCATTATGCCGGGGGTCGACGATAATGATTTTGGCGCCACGCTCATGGGCGGCGACAAGATTGGCTACGCTTGACGGGGATAAACCTTCGGCGTAGTTGCGGCCCAAAAAGACGATATACTTGGTCTTACCGATGTCGGCCGTGGCCATGCCGCCGGTTGTCCATTTGTAGGCTACATCGCGGGCGGTACTGCACATCGAGTGATGGGACTGAAGCGTCGATGACCCGACAGCCGCCAAAAACCGGTCCAGATAAAATTTACCGGTCGGTCGGGGATTATGGGAAATAAAGAATTTTTCCGGCCCATGTTCGGCCAAGACCTGTTTGAGCTTGGCGGCAATTTCGGTGTACGCCTGCTCCCAGGTAATAGGCACATACCAGTTTTCGCCCATCCGTTTCATGGGGTGGGTGATGCGGTCCTTGTGGTACGCCAGCAGCATGCCGGCATGGCCGCGGGCGCACAACCGCCCTTTGCTGGCGGGATGATCTTTTTGCCCGCTCACTTTCCAGATCCGTCCGTTTTTGACATGCACCCACAGGCCGCAAGCGGCCGAGCAGGTCTCACAAATGGACGGAACCTTGGTTACCGTAGCGGCACTGGCCGTTTTCAACCAGTCACCGAAGGAAAAGGTTCCGCCAGCGCCCAAGACAGCGGCCGTTGTCGCCGCCGCTTTGAGAAAGGTTCGCCGGGTAAATCGTTTGGCCCACATTTCGTTCGCCTCCTTATAGATTGGTTTATCACAAAACTTGTGACCATTTTCACAATTCGGATTAGTATTTCTTATGAAAAAATAACGAAATTTTGATAGGTATTTTCTACATATCCGCACCCCATTTCCTACTGTGTTAACAGTCATAGGCAATCATAATATCTTATATAGTTATAATTATTTCTTGTACCAAGTAGGCCCAACAGCAATAAAGCTGCCCGGTCAGGCAGCAGCTTTATCTTTATTAATTATTGATTATTGCGTTTTAATTAGCGGCACGGTATTGGCGCCGTGGGGCATGACGGTGATCGTATAATCTTTACGCCCCAGTTTCGCCTCGGCGATGGCCAGTGCTTCCTCAAGTGAAGCGGCCGGGATCATGCCGGTCTTGGCAATAAAGTCCCGGTTTTCCGGCAAGGTAACGACAATATTGGGCGTCCGACGCACATATTCGCCGCATTTTAACGCCACAAACCCAGGGACGGTAAAGGCTTGGCGCAGAGCCAGCTCCCGGTCGTAGAGCGACTGATAATCAAACCAGCCGCTGAAGTCAGGCGGCTCGGCAATATCCGGACATGCGAGCACCAAAATGACCACCCCGCCGTCCTTGCAGGCCAGCATAGCGTTGTCCTGAGCCTTGGTCCCCTGGTACAGGTTGATGTCCTTGGGATACCCGCCGGCGCTGGCAATGACCAGGTCAGCCTTTCCCGTGACCGGTACGCCGAAGATGGCTTCGACCGTGCGGCAGCCTTCCTCCCAGGCGGCGCGCCAGTGGCCGGCCACAAACCCGGCGAACTGGCCGTCAGCCGTCATTATCGCATTTAGTAAAAAGGCGGGATTAAGCATGGCCGCAATTTCCATTAAATCTTCATGCATAGGGTTGCCGGCCAGTTTGCCGCTGTCACAGTGGGGATTTGTCCCTTTGCCGATCTCCGGGTGCAGACAAAAATTATGGTTAGCCTGAATAGTTTGATAGCTGGCGATGCCTGGCACAATGCTCTTGCGGCCACCGCCAAACCCGGCCATCGAATGATAGACAATGCCGCCAGTCAGGATGACTTTGTCGGCGCCGACCACATGGCGATTGAGACAAGCCCGCACGCCGCGACTGGTGACGCCTACATAGACAAAGTCATCTTCGTCCAGAGCATAGCTTTGCAAAATGCGGATCCGGCTAACCACTTCCTGGCCATAGGTTGCCACATGCTCGGCCTCACTGTGCCGCCGGTGCGCGCCAAGGGCGACAACAAGAAAGATATCGTCATCAGGAATCCCGGCGCCATTCAGCTCGTCCAGCAGGACGGGGAGAAACTGGTCTTGTTTTAGCCACGCCCGCGTTACATCGCTGGCAACGATCGCCACCTTGTCACCCGGTTTTATCACCTCCGCCAGCGGCGGTGCGCCAATCGGACGTCGCAGCGCGGCCTGCACCGCCGCCCGAACGTCGCCAACCGGCTGCACCGGCCTTCCTTCGATAACTGCCAGGATTTTTTCGTCGGGCAGCGTGACCGGCAAGGTCCCCTTGCCAAAACCGAGATGAAAGGTTGCCATACCTTTAGCCTCCTTTAATTTGCGGAAAAGCCCAGGGCAAATTTCCGGCAGAAACTTGCCCTGGGACCTATCTGGCAAAATTCAAACATATAATATTATAGCAACCGGCAAAAGACAGGGTCAAGCAAGAGCGCCAAAACCTTGCGCTCCGCTATTGGCAAACTGTCCCACAGCATGCGGCACGCTTCTACGACTAGCGCAAAACACCGGGCTGTAGCCCGGCGTTTTGCCGTGTTACTTTGCTTTTTTCAGGTAGCTGGTATCAATAATCTGCTTGGGATCAGGCTTAGTGTTAATAATCTTCTTATCGTAGTACAAGTTGATAATCTTATTCATGTTATCGTAGAAAACGCCGGGTTTATCGGCATCACCGAACATCTTCACATTATCCTGGTAATTGATAAGCTTAATTCACCCTGCAGGTTCTCCTTCATTTCCTGCTCGCTTATCTTCAAGCCCTGGGCCATGATTTTATTGCCTTCATCCGGATTGGCGGCATACCAGTCCATGGCATCCTTCATGGCATTGACCACGCCCTGCAGGACGTCCGGGTTTTCCTTAGCAAAATCGGCATGGAAGGCGATGGTGTCAACAATCAGCCCGGGAAAGTCTTTGGAGGTAGCCAGCACTTTGCCTTTGCTTTCCTTGGTCGCTTTGCTCAGCCACGGTTCCCAGGTGACAGCGGCGTCAATTTTGCCGGAAACAAACGCCGCCCCGGCATCACCACCGGTCATCTGCACAATTTTTATGTCTTTCTCCGTCATGCCTGCTTTGTCCAGCACCATAGTCAAAAAGACATGAGAGACCGTGCCGTAGTCAAAAGCCACTTCTTTGCCCCTGAGGTCCTGTACCGAATTAATGCCGGACTTCACCAGGATCCCGTCGCCGCCGGCCGAGTCGGCAAGGGCCCAGATAACTTTCACAGGCAGTCCGGCCGCAACGGTCTGGGAAACAATATCAAACGTGATAGCCAGTCCGTCAACTTTTCTGCCAGCCAGCGCTTGCTTGCGCTCAGCAAGCCCCTGGATCATCTGAATATCCATGTCAATGCCGTATTTCTTGAAAAAACCCTTGTCGCGGGCAATAAATAAGGGGCCAAATCCCGACCAGGTAGAAATAGCGATTTTGACCTGCTTAGTCTTGGGCGCTGCTGCTTGCTGCGGCTGCTGGCCAGAGCTGCACCCGGCCGCGAATACGACAACAAACAGCATAAGCGTAAGTATAGCGGTAAGTTTAAACCACTTTTTCGACACACTCTCCACTCCTTCATTATATTAAAGTATTACTATGATAATATGACGTATTGGTGTAATATTCCTGCCGAAAATAAAAAAATGTGGGATCAAGCTTGACTTATTTAAAAATTGACTTATTTCAATTTTCTTTAGTTGAAGGTAATGCCGGCCTACCCGCGAAAATACCAAAGCAGGATATTTATCAAGGCTTTGCCAAGCCGCTGATGGCAAAACATCGAACTTATCAAAAAATTCCTCTAGCCATCGATTAGTCAATCAACTCGAGAGGTAAAATATTCGTAGATTACCTCAGCGGGGGGGAGGAATAACGGTGGTACGCCAACTTGCCAGCCGCGCCGCCAGTCTCAGCCTCATCCTTAAATTCGTCGGCCAGGTTTTTCCCATGGTGAGCCGCGAACTCGCCAGCTGGCGCGAACATGCCGGCCGCCGGGCTTGTCCCCAGCTTGCCGAACAAGCCCTAGCCAGCATTCGCGACAAAAAATTTCACTGCCAGGGAGGCAGCATCTATAGCTTATATGAGGGCGTATCCACCCCTGATTTTATCCGGTTGGTAGTGGCGCTCCAGACCATCAGCGATTATCTGGACAACCTCTGCGACCGCGCCGGCGTTAGTGATGAGGCGGCCTTTCGTCAGCTCCACCTAGCCATGACCGATGCCCTCGACCCCAGCGCGCCGCTACATGACTACTACCGCCATTACCCGTTTCGCAACGACGGTGGCTACTTGGCTGCCCTGGTCCGCACCTGCCAGCAAGAAACCGCCAAACTGCCGGCTTACCTATTGGTAAAGCCCCATGTCCTGCGCCTGGCCGGCCTGTATAGCGAGCTCCAAACTTACAAGCACCTGGACCCGGCGGTGCGGGAAGCGAAGATCCACACCTGGGTCGCCTGCCACCTCGGCGCCTATCCTGGCATCTCTGGCTGGGAGTTCGCCGCCGCCACCGGCTCAACGCTGGGGATGTTTATGCTATGCGCCGCCGCGGCCAACCCCCGCCTTACGGCGGCACAGGCCCAAAGTTTTGACGCCGCTTATTTCCCCTGGATTTCTGGGCTCCATATCCTCCTCGACTATTTTATCGACGCAGCGGAAGACCGGGCCCACGGCGACCTCAACTTTGTGGCCTACTATCAGAGTGACGCCGAAATAACACAGCGGCTCACCCTTTTTCTGCGTGAAGCCCTGGCCAGAGCGGCGGCCTTGCCTGCCCACCCCTTCACGGAAACAGTCATCTACGGTCTGGTCGCCATGTACTTATCCGACCCAAAGACCGAAGCGCCCCGCGAGCGGGCCATTAAGCAGGCGCTACTCGCTGCCGCCGGTCCCTACGCCAGATTTGTCCATAATCTCTGTCGCCTGCTGCGGCGGGGAAAAATATTGTAGAAAATAGGCAAACAGCAGGTTCAGCCTAATTCGCTGACCTGCTGTTATTTTACGCACATTGACTATAGCCTGCTTCGCCAAGCATGGCCCGCAGCTCGTCGCCGGCGATACTCTCGCGTTGCAGCAGGGCGGTGACCACCCTGTCGAGCGCTGCTTTCTGGTCGCGCAGAATGGCGCGTACCCCTGTCTCCACGTCGCTTAAGATAGCCGTAATGGCGTTGTGCAGTTTCTCTTTCGGTATATCCTCAGGCGAGACAATCCCCAGTTCGGACATACCGCCGAAAATAATCTGCTTGGCCAAATCGGCGGCTTGCTTAAAGTCATTGCCCGCACCCGTACTGCGGTTACCGAACTCCAGCTCCTCCGCCACCGCCCCGGCTAGCGCCACGGCGATACGGCCGCGCAAGTAATCGGCGGTATAAAGGTACATGTCATCTTGTTGGGTCTGGCGCACATAGCCCAGGGCATTGCCGCGAGAGGCTACATTAACGCCGGCGACTGAGCCGGGCTCAATAAACTCGCTGACAATGGCGTGGCCGGCTTCATGCACGGCGATGCGGCGTTTTTCCGCCGCACTTGGCAGACGGTCAAGCTTCTCGCCCATAATCACTTTATCCACCGCCGCCCTGAGGTGCTCGCGGGTAATTTGGGCCGCCCCTTCCCGCAGGGCGATAATGGCCGCTTCGTTAGCCACGCTTTCTAGATGGGCACCGGAGAAACCGAAAGTGTCCCGGGCAATCTCGTCAAGCGAAACGTCCTCGGCCAGCGGCTTATTACGGGTGTGGAGCTGCAGAATGTGCAGCCGGCCCGTTTTGTCCGGCAAATCAACCTTTACCTGCCGGTCAAACCGCCCCGGTCTGAGCAGGGCCGGGTCGAGAATATCCAGCCGGTTGGTTGCGCCGATAACCAGCAGCCGGACGTCATCGTCGCTCGATAAGCCGTCCATCTGGACCAGCAGTTCGTTGAGCGTCTGGTCATATTCCAAATGACCATGGTGCTGGCCCCGCTTGCCGCCTAACACCTCAATCTCATCAATAAAGATGACGGCGCTCGTCTTGCCTTGCCGCATAGCCAGGGTGCGGGCCTGCTTGAACAGCTGGCGCACCCGCTGGGCGCCCACGCCCACATACATTTCGACAAACTCAGAGCCGCTGGCGGCAATAAAGACCGAGTCCATATACTTGGCCGCCGCCTTGGCCAAAAGCGTTTTACCGGTACCGGGCGGCCCGCTGAGCAGGATGCCCTTGATGGGCCTGATGCCCAGGCTCTTAATCCGCTCTACATCTTTAATAAAGTCAAGGGCTTCACGCAGCTCTTTTTTGGCCACTTCCTGGCCGCCGATATCTTCAAAGTCAATAAGCCGTTCCTCACTGCCGCGTCCGCCCACGACGGCGAAGGATTTACCGCCCGGACGGTTAACACCCATATACACCGATGCAGCAATCAGCCCCAGCACAAACAAAACCGGCAGAATATTTACTCCCTGCCACAGGAGGTACAAAATCACTCCTGTCGCAATACCTGTGCCAACTTCCAGGAAATACATCATTTCACCTCCCGGCTGTCAACTGTTCGAGGCACCACTTCGTACATTTCACCGCCGTCTTTAGTCAATTTCAGATAAACATGGCGGGCGTCGACATAAGCCTGGACGGCTACGCCGTTTTGGGCGGCCTGCTCCTCTAGGCGTTCGGCCATGAGGGCGAAATTGCCGGTAAAAATAGCCTCCTGGATGAAATAGTGGACTCTGTAATAAAACTGTTCTAACTCAGGCGTCCGATTGTCATGAATTATGATTTTAAAACCTCTGCTGCCTAAAATTTGCCTGCAGCCATCGGTAATTTCGCTATATGTCTTCGGCAGATTACCTACCTGGCGCAGCATAACGTGAATTTTAACGTCCTCTTTTTTCGCCCCCTCTTCCCAGGTGGCGCGTTCCACCCCGTCAATACCCTGCAGCATTTTATCAAGCGGTTTGGCTACGGCGTATTTCTGCCACAGCACTTGGCCGCCGGCAAGCAGAGCGATGGTAAGCACGACCGAAACTAAACCGATAAACCAGTTATATTTTCGTTGCATCTTCTCCCTCCTACACGGCAAGCCATAAATCGACATTATTATACCACTTTTCCGTCGATAAGGGGAAGCTATAGCGCAGGTGATATACAAATATCAGATAAGATTATATATATTTTGTTGCCGATAATATAGAAAAAGCTGCGCCATAGGCGCAGCTTCCATTATTTACTTATTCATTTGCGCTGCCGTCTGGATGAGCGCTACCACCAGCTCGGCCGTCTTATACAGGTGTTCTTCCTTAATAAACTCATCCGTAGTATGAACCTTGTTCATACCGGTGCCCAGCACTGCCGTCGGTACACCATAGCTATTGAAGAAATTGGCGTCGCTGCCGCCGCCGGTGCCCGTCAGCTTAGGCTCAAGACCGATGCTTTCCGCCGCCTTCCTAGCCAGCGTCACAACCGGTGCGTCAGGCGACAAAACATAGGGGTCGTAGGCTTTCGTCACTTTCACTTCCGCCCGGGCGCCATTCGCCGCCGCCACCCGTTCAAAGGTCGTTACCATGTGCTCGGTCTGGGTCTCGAGTTTCGCCAGGTTGCGGCTGCGGGCCTCGCAAGTAATTTCCACCCGGTCGGGCACAATGTTGGTGGCGCCGCCGCCTTTAATATTGCCGACGTTAGCCGTCGTTTCTTCGTCAATCCGACCATCCTTAAGCTCGGCCAGGGCCTTGCCGGCAACGACTATGGCATTAACGCCTTCTTCCGGAGCCAGGCCGGCATGGGCACTCTTGCCATGAATGACGACACTAATTTTATTTTGACCAGGCGCGGCGACAATAATCTTGCCCGGTTCGCCGCTGGAGTCGAGGGCATAGCCCAGATCGGCCTTGAGCCAAGCCGGATCCATATTCTTGGAACCATTCAGGCCGCCTTCCTCGGCTACGGTAAAGACCACCTGAATGTCACCATGCGGCAGCTGCTGCTCGCGCACGACGCGCAGCGCTTCCATAATGGCTTCTACCCCGGACTTATCGTCACTGCCAAGGATGGTGTCGCCGGCCGAAGTAATAATGCCGTCTTTCAGCACCGGCTCAATGCCGGCGCAAGGCTCAACGCAGTCAAGGTGGGCGCTCAGCATTAAAACCGGCGCCGTCGGGATAGAGCCCTTAAGGTAGGCGAAAACATTGCCGCAGTTGCCGCCGATTTTCTCGCCCACATTATCTTCCGTCACTTCCAGGCCGAGTGCGGTAAGCCGCGTTTTTAACAGATCGGCCACTTCCCGTTCGGCTCTGGTCGAACATTTGATTTTAACCAGTTCAAAAAACTCGGCCAGCATCCGTTCCCGATTGATCATACCATAAAACCTCCTCTTGGCGTTTACACTACCAAAATTAGCCGCAGGCTGGCATATTCCTCCTTTCCTTGCGTCCCAGGCATGGAAAAAGTATGCTCCGGCGCATACTAACGGCGAACTCCCTTTAGGAAGGAAGATGCCCATGCCCAAAGTCGTCGCTCTCCAGGCCCATATGGGAGCCCTTGCTGAGCTTTTGCGCCGGAAAGGCTACACGGTCATCGATCTTTATGAAGCCTGCCGACCAGGCGTCAAGGTAGACGCTTTACTGTACACGGGCTACCATCCCGATATGGCCACCTCCTTTAGTAGTGTAACCGAAACGGCCGATATTACCATTGGTGCTGGCGCCTTGGAAAACCACCCCGCGCCGGTGCGGGTCAATATCACCGGCCTGCGTCCCGAAACCGCGCTCGCCGCCCTGGAAGAACGGCTACGCCGCTTTTCACCTCAGTAGCCGCCCCCGCGTAATAATCCCCGTCCCAAAGCGCTCACGCAGTTTGTCAACGGCCCGGTAAACGGCCTGCCGCTTATCGTCATCGCCACCAAAAAGCGCGAGCTGTCCGCCGCCGTGGTGGAGATGCGACACGGTCACCCCGAGCAGCCGCACCCCTTCGGTCAAGGTAACGGCATCAAGCAGTCGGCGCGCGGTGGCAAAAATGGTTTCATCCAGATTAGTAGGCTCGCTTAGCGTCCGGCTGCGGGTAAGGGTGCGGAAAGACGCAAACCGCACCTTGAGCGTGATGGTGCGGCCGGCATAGCCGCCGGTTCTTAGCCGCCAGCCGATCTTTTCCGCCAGCGCTAACAGTTCGGTCTCCATTTCTTCCCGGCGAAAAAGATCCTCGGCAAAAGTCACTTCGTTGCCGATCGACTTCGGCTCCTGGTATGGAATAACCGGCCGGTCGTCAAGGCCGCAGGCCAGCCGCTGTAAATCACGGGCCGCCTTGCCGCAGTACTTTTCCAGCAGGCTTGTCTCCACCGCAGCCAGTTGACCGATGGTAGTAATCCCCACCCGGGCCAGCGCTGCCGCCGTCGCCTCCCCTATGCCCCACAGGCGGCTCACCGGCAGCGGGGCCAAGAACGCCGCCGCTTCCTCCGGCCGTATCACCGTCAGCCCGTCCGGCTTATTGAGGTCGGAGGCCAGCTTGGCTAGAAACTTATTGGGGGCAACGCCGGCGGAAGCCGTGAGCTTCACTTCCTCCCGGATGGCGGCCTTGATGGCTCGGGCGATGGCCACCGGGTCAGGGTACAAAAGTTCCATACCAGTGACGTCCAAAAAGGCTTCATCCAGCGCCAGCGGCTCCACCAGCGGTGAAAACCGGTCGAGGATTGCGCGGATTTGGGCCGATATGCGAGCATATTTATCGTGGTCAGGCGCCAAAAAGACGCCGTGCGGACAACGCCGCCGCGCCTCGGCCATCGACATGGCGGAACGTACGCCAAACTGCCGGGCCTCGTAGGACGCGGTCGCCACCACGCCCCGGCCGCCCACGCCGCCGATAATCACCGGCCGGCCCCTGAACTCGGGATTGTCGCGCTGCTCAACCGCGGCATAAAAGGCATCCATATCCACATGAATAATCCAGCGCTGCATATTATCACCCGCTTGGCTTGCTTTTACTCTTATCATAGAACGCAAGTTCGTGATTGTAAAGCCTATCCAATAAACCAACACTAGCACCACGTAAAAAGCGGCGACCTTTGCGAACGCCGCCATCGCATATCTGTTCGCTCGCGATTTTTTTACTGATAATCGCTGTGCATCTTCACAATCTCGAGGCCGGTTTTAATATTCATATCATCCGTGTTCCCTTGCTCCGACTTTAAAGCGTACTTGTTTACTATCGCTAACATTATGCCCCCTGATTGGCGTTTTTCATTAGCGGTTTAGCCCGGCTTAACCTTTAATAATCATGGTCAGCACACTCGCAAGCTCGTCCCCCAAGAGGCCCGACAGACTGTCCAGCATGGATAAAGCCGCCCCGCCGTCGGGCGCCGTCACCGTTTTGTCCACAATATAGGCGTTAGCGGCGCTCGAATAGGCCTTAATATCCAAGGTTACGTCCAACGGATGGACGGCCAGCAGAATGATATAGTTTACATGCCGCGCCTTGGCGTAAGCGGTGAGCGCGTCCGGCGTAGCGTCAGCCGCCGTCGCCACATTGTACCGCTTGAGCTCGCGCAGCACCTCGTTGCCGCACTGAACTTCACTGCCCAAAAAGAGGGCGTTGACTTTGTAGCGGATGACCTCGTTCAAGGCTTTGTTCAGCATATCCAGCCCCGGCACATAGCGACCGGAGGTATCAATATACAGGGCTATGGCGGCCAGGGCGTTATCGTCGGTAACGCCGGCAAAAGATATCGCCGGACTGGCGACCAGCAGAAAGATAAGCGCGCTGAGAACAATCTTAACTTTCATATTCCCCATTCCTCCATTTACGTTGTTCTATCTAGTCGAGAAATTGGCGCAGCAACGCGAGTAGTTCCCCCGGCCCATGATAAGAAACATGAAGATACAGGACGCCGCTGCCGGTTGTCACCGCATCTACGGCAATTAGGTCGACCAGACTGCGACCGGCAAAGGTGACTGTCCTTAGCGGCGATTGGTCAATATACGGCCTGAAGTCGACAACCAGCAGATTGCCGTCAAAACGCGCGACAAAATAATCGCCGGCGCCGGTTAACGGATTGCCGAACAATTTGACAAGCGCCCCCAGGCTCAAATGCGAAAATAGCCATGAAGCGACGGGTCGGTCGCGCAGCGAGCGTTTGCCGACCGCTACCACCATCTGCGACTCGTCCTGGTTCTGCACGAATTTCATAATCCGGCCTTCGACCACGACGCGTCCCGTTTGTCTGGCCGTAAAGGCCAACCTGAGTTTATTGTCCGGCAGAATAGTAACGCGAGCCTCCGTAATGCCCGGAAAGTTCGCCAACGCCCCGGCAAGGTACTCATTGACTACCTCCTCTGGGACTGCCACCACTCCCTGCCTGAGCTGATCAAGCGTTTGAGCATTCAAAAATTCCTTTATCGTCGCTACCGCCGCCGGGTCCAACCAGCCAAAAGCCTGCACCGGTCGGCAAAGCAGCAGTAAAACCAGTAGCATGGCGAGCCAACGTTTGATCGGCATTACCGCTGCCTCCTTTACTGGGTCTTTATTCCTATACTATAATATCGCAACCAGCTGTATGATGCCAACCCTTTATGCGCACAATAAACCATATAGGCAGAGGAGGTAACACCATGATTAAGCACGGCGCGGGTCCCACCGCCCAAAGCGCCAATCAGGCAGCAGAAGCCCAGCAGGGCAACCTGCGGGTCAATGGCCATCAACGCATCACGCGGAACAAAGCAAAAGAGCAGCATTAATGCTCAAGGGCCTGCTGATGATTGCATCAGCAGGCCCTTGGGACTGATCAAAGGGATTGAAGCGAAAAACAATAGCCGGCTCGATCGTCTTCTTCCTTCTAAAGCGGTTCTAATTGGTCTTTTACTAGATTGACAAACTATGCGCCAGTTCATATAAAGACAACGGTAAACTATGCGGTCGGCTTACAGCCTCCTCCAAAGGTACTGCAACCATTTGATTGTTTTGTACCGCTACCATAACTCCGGTCTTTCCTTCCACAAGAAAATCAACGGCCGTTGCTCCCATCCGGCTGCCAAGTACCCGGTCAAAAGCGGACGGAGTCCCGCCACGCTGGATATGCCCAAGCACAGTGACTCTTGTTTCAAAACCCGTTCGCTCACGGATAATTTCGCCAATTTTATTGCCGGTGGCAACTCCTTCCGCCACAATAATAATACTGTGTTTTTTACCCCGTTTTTGTCCTTGAAGTAACCGCGAAATGATATCGTCCATATCTGCTTCGGTTTCCGGAATTAGAATAGACTCAGCCCCACCAGCCAAACCAGACCATAAAGCAATATTTCCTGCCTGTCTTCCCATTACCTCAATCACATAGGTCCGCTCATGAGATGTTGCCGTATCCCTAATTTTATCAATCGCCTCAATCACCGTATTCACCGCAGTATCAAAACCAATCGTATAATCCGTGCAGGCAATATCATTATCAATCGTGCCGGGTATACCAACGGTGGGAAAACCCATTTTCGCCAGTTTAAGCGCCCCGTTAAATGATCCGTCGCCCCCGATGACAACCAGTCCATCAATCCCGTTTTCCTTTAAACGGCTGAGGCCCTGTTTCTGACCATCCTCCGTCTTAAATGCCTCGCAGCGGGCAGTTTGCAGAATAGTCCCTCCCCGATGGATAATATCTCCAACACTGCCCAAGCTCAAAGGAATATAGTCACCTTCCATTAAGCCTTGATATCCATGCTTAATCCCTACTACTTCCAGTTGCTTGAATATCCCTCTTCTCACTACCGCCCGAATGGCCGCATTCATACCAGGAGCATCTCCGCCGCTTGTCAAAACGGCTATTTTTTTCATTTTACTCCCTCCCAGCCGCTTTCTATACCCTTATGAGGTACAAACCGAATTTTTATAAGCAGTCCTGCATGTGGGTAAATTCCGCTGCTCACCGCAACGTAACAATAGCCGAAACCGCTTGTTCCACAAAATCTCTTATTTCTTTGGCATCATCCATCTTTAGGACAGCTTGGGCAATGCGCTGCGCATCTTTTTGCGTTAACTGCCTTAATAAAGCACGGGCAGGTAAAATTGCGTTTGCGCTCATACTAAATTCATCAAGGCCCATGCCCAGCAGGATGGGAATTGCAGCTAAATCGCCAGCCATCTCCCCACACATTCCAACCCATTTTCCCGCTTTATGCGCCGCCGCAATCACCCCTTGGATCAAGCGCAGCACCGCTGGATTAAACGGTTGATAGAGATAAGATACTTTTTCATTCATACGGTCAGCAGCCATAGTATACTGAATCAGATCATTTGTTCCGATACTGAAGAAATCAACTTCTGTTGCGAACTGATCGGCTAAAACAGCGACGGCAGGAATTTCAACCATGATGCCGACTTCCATTGCTGTGTTAAAAGGAATGTTTTCACTGGCCAATTCTTGTTTAGCCGCTTCAAGAATCTGGTTGGCTGCTCTAAGCTCCTGCAACGTGGCAATCATCGGGTACATCAGTTTGATGTTTCCATAGGCACTGGCGCGCAAAATCGCTCGAAGCTGGGTCTTAAAAATTTCAGGCCGGTCGAGGCAAAGGCGAATAGCACGGTATCCTAAGAAAGGGTTTTTTTCCTTAGGCATATCCATATATGATAATTCTTTATCGCCGCCAATATCCAGGGTGCGAATGACTATCGGCCGTTGTGCGCCAAACATGGTCACAACTGTTTTATAGGCTTCAAATTGTTCTTCCTCGGAAGGGAGTTCATTTCTGCCCATATATAAAAACTCTGTCCGAAATAAGCCGATTCCTTCAGCGCCGTTGGCTACCGCCCATTTGGCATCTTCCGGATTGCCAATATTTGCTACTAGTTCTACTTTTGTCCCGTCAAGGGTAATCGAAGGCTCGTTTACCAGCTTTTTGGCTTCTTTTTGCCGCTTTATAAATTGAGCTTTCTTTTCCCGGTATTGTTCGATCAGTTCATTGGGCGGGTTAATAAAAACAGTTCCTTCATTACCATCAACAATCACAAAATCTCCCGGTCTAACTTTTGCCGTAATATCCATCAGCCCGACAACTGCAGGAATTTCCAGCGAACGGGCCATGATGGCGGAATGCGAAGTACGCCCGCCGCTATTTGTTACGAAACCAACCACCTTGTTCCGGTCTAACTGGGCCGTATCCGAAGGGGTCAAATCATGAGCGCACAAAATGACATTCTCAGCAATATCAGCCAGATCAACCGACTGTATACCCTGCAAACGCTTGAGAAGGCGTTGGCTGACATCCCGCAAGTCAGCGGCCCGTTCCCGAAGATACTCATCTTCAATGCAGGCAAACATGTTTAAAAAATGGTCGGTCACCTCTTTAACAGCCGCTTCTGCATTGATTGCCTCCGCCACAATCTTTTGTTTGATATTGCCGATATATTCGGGATCAGTAAGCAGCATGATATGAGCCGCAAAAATGGCAGCTTTATCGTCACCAAGTTTTTGACGGGTCTCCTCCTGTATCTTTTCAATTTCCCGAATCGCCTGACAGAGTGCTTTTTCAAGGCGATCTATTTCCGCCCCTGTGTCTTCCGCCGCGATGTTTTGTTTAATTACCGGTATTTCTTTTTCTTGTAATAAAAAGGCTGTCCCCAAAGCATAGCCAGGCGCGGCCGCAATTCCCCGATATTGCATCGTTGTCCCCCTCCTTTTACTCCGTCAATGCCTCCAGAAAGTCACCAATGACTTGCAACGCTTCCGCAGCTTGCTCGCCTGCCGCAACGATAGTTAACTGCTCGTTTGGCCCTATCCCCAAGGCAATTACGCTCATGATACTTTTCGCATTGGCCTGTTTGTCCCCTTTGCGCAAAGTAATTTCACACGGAAAGGCGCTAGCCTTTTGCACCAGCAAAGCGGCCGGCCGCGCATGCAGGCCGTTAGCATTTTTAAGCATTACTGTTCTTTCTATCATCATCAACATTCCCTTCGTTAAATATTGTTTTTATTTATTGGCGCTAATCTTGGACGATAGCCGGCTTGATAACCTCGTAACCGCTGCTGCATCACGGCAACTTCGATCATGCTGGCCATATTTCGTCCCGGACGGACCGGCAACGTGATTTCGGGAACAGCAATCCCTAAAATCTCGCGCGTCTGAGGAGGGTCAAACCCTAAGCGGTCGTACATTTTCCCTTGTTGCCATTCCTCCAGATGAACAATTAAATGAATATCCTTCTCATCCCGGACGGAACCTGCACCAAACAACAACGTGACATCCAAAATCCCCAACCCTCTTAGTTCGAGCAAATGGCGAATATGACTTGGAGCAGTACCTCGTATATTCTCTTCGTCGACCCGCCGCACTTCCACAGCATCATCGGCCACTAACAAATGTCCATCTTTTATGAGTTCCAACGCTGTTTCGCTTTTACCGATCCCACTTTCCCCGGTAATTAGGACACCTACGCCATATACATCTACCAGTACACCGTGAATAAGCATACTGGGAGCCAAACGATTGGTAAGATAGCGAATTAAAAGAGAGAATAGGCGAGTCGTAGAACGATGCGTCGTTAACAGCGGAATATTACGTTCATTGGCTAACGCCAATAACTCCACAGGTACCGGCAACCCACGGGTAACAATTACACAAGGGACTTCAGGAACCATTACCCGGGCAAGACGTTCCCGCCGCATCGCCTCGTCAAACTGTTGAATAAGTCCTAGCTCAGTTCGTCCGTATATCTGGATACGCTTTGGTGTCAAATACGTTAAAAAACCCATCAATTCCGCACCAGGGCGTTTTAAGCTATAATCCGTAATTTCTTTATTTAATCCACCATGTCCCGCTTTAACCTCAAATTCGAATTCGTCTACCAGTTGATTAACCTGCAGCATTTTGACCACTCTTCTTATTCTTTAGTAATGTGTCTACCTGGAAAATCGTTAAAGGCAACCACAGAGGACACGGAAAATAGTTTTTAAATTTTGCGCGATGAATATCACGTCTCTGCGTCCTACCCTAAAAAGCGTTAAACCGCAAAGGACGCAAAGGGCTACGTGCGCGACAGTTGTCGCGCGAGAATCGGTTCAAAAACTTACTTTTCATGCTTTGTGGTGCCAATTATTGGCATGATTATCTTGGCGGTTAAAAATCGGTTCATTACTTGTGATGCTGATTTGTCGGCTTGATGATCTGGTGTTATTGGTCTACTAAAATATTCATGGCTTGTCCCCGTTTCACATTCTCCCCGGCCTGAACAGCAACGCTTTTGGCTCCAAGATTTGTAAAAATAATGGGAGTTATAACGGACGCCACTTTTCCTTTCACCAATTCCAAATCCACCTTAAGGATCGGTTGCCCGGCTTTTACTTTATCACCGACATTTACAAGCGTTGTAAATCCCTCGCCCTTTAAGTTAACGGTATCAATACCAAAATGGATTATTAGTTCCAGCCCGTTATTAGCGGTAATGCCGACAGCATGTTTGCTACTGTGCACCACGCTGACTGTGCCATCCACTGGCGACACTACCTCGCCGTTAACAGGTTCAATGGCAAACCCGTCGCCCATCACTTTTTGTGAAAATACTTGATCAGGGACATTGTTTAAACTCAAAAGTTTCCCGTCCACCGGCGCAACAAAACCTTCATATACTCGTTTTATTTGAGGTGCTGCCGCTTCAGTATTTGTCATGGCTACACGGGCATTGTCCGCAACCTGAAGCGTTTGACCATTAATAATGTCTATAATCTGCGTTTTTATTGAGTCTGATTTAGGACCGAAAACAACTTGCAAATTGTCACCTATTACCATGACGCCAGCTGCGCCTAACTTTTTAAGTTTATCTTGATCCACACTGCCAATATTCTTTACACTTACACGCAAACGGGTAATGCAGGCATCCACGTCTACCAGATTCTCTTTGCCACCCAAAGCCTGCAGCACTTCCGCTGCCAAACTTGCATTGGTCGCAGCGCTATTTATATTTTCTGCTTCGTCTTCTCTGCCGGGGGTCTTTAGATCCCAGGTACGGATAGCAAACCGGAAACCGAAGTAGTAAATGACAGAGAAAACCAAACCAACAGGAATTACCAGCCACCAGGCCGTACGATTCGGAATAACGCCAAAAAGCAAATAATCAATTACCCCGCCAGAAAATGTCATGCCGATTTTTACATTTAAAATATGCATAAACATAAACGAAAGACCAGCAAAAATAGTATGGATTCCGAACAGTACCGGAGCAACAAACAAGAAGGAAAACTCAATCGGTTCCGTAATACCAGTTAAGAAAGAGGTCAAGGCTGCCGAAGCCATAATACCGGCAACACTGGCTTTTTTCTCCGGTTTGGCCTCATGATAAATAGCCAGCGCCGCTGCGGGCAGACCAAACATCATGAACGGGAATTTACCTGTCATAAAGGTGCCGGCTGTAAACGGAACTCCGTCTTTTAGCTGGGCAAAGAAAATGCTCTGGTCACCATTGATTATTTGGCCGCTTTTGCTGACATACTCCCCGAACTGATACCAGAAAGGATTATAAAATATATGGTGCAAGCCAAAAGGTATAAGCGCACGTTCGATGACCCCAAAAATAAAAGCCGCAGCCGTCTTATTAGTATCGATCATATTACGTGAAAATGAATTGAGCCCTTCTTGTATCGGCGGCCAAACAAAAGTCATCGCAATTCCCAGCATAAGAGCCGCAGCAGCAGTAACAATTGGCACAAACCGTTTCCCAGCAAAAAATCCCAAATAGGAAGGCATCTCAATATTATAGAAACGTTTGTATATTTGGGCAGCCATAATACCAACGATAATACCGCCAAAAACACCGGTTTGCAGCGTTGGAATGCCCAACACATTACTATACGCTGGATTTTTCCCGGTCACCATGTCCGGGGTAATACCTGTCACCAGTCCCATGGTCACATTCATAATAAGAAAACCAACAATGGCTGCTAGCCCCGCAACCCCTTCACCGCCTGACAAACCTACCGCCACACCGACGGCAAATAATAAGGAAAGATTTGCGAAAATAATTCCGCCAGCCTGCTCCATTACTTTGGCAAAAGCATGAATCACCTGATTATCCAGAGCCGGAAGAATATTAATCATTGCTGGATTTTGCAATGCATTGCCGCAGGCCAATAATATACCTGCCGCCGGCAATAGCGCCACGGGAAGCATTAATGACTTACCTACCTGTTGAAGAATGCCAAATGACTTTTTTAACATCGTTCTCCCCTTCCTTTTAGTAGTTTTAATGGAAATTAAACCTCGCATACCTAAAATGAAAAAGCATGAGTTGCCGCAAGGGAATTCTCCCTTGGGAAACAACTCATGCCTGCTTTACCAGTAACACGTTGCTTATCGCCTATTTAGTTCTCGCTACTGTGGCTCCGAAGCCGTTCCAAGTGTATCGTTAAATATCCAATCTCGGCATCCGGAACTTCTATTCCTAAACCTTTCCCTATAATATCGCCCACCTGTCGGGCCAGCTGATAAGATTCCGCAAACTTTTCCTTTAGTTGCTCGATAATTGGATTTTCTATCGTCTTATTGGTTATCAACCTGTTAATACAGCTCTGTAAATGAGAAAGCAGCCGTGCGTAACTAAGCCCCCCACATTCTTTTAGCGGCCCCACCTTAGTCTCCAGGTAGTTTACCACCTGATTGATAATTTCCGAATATTTTAAACTTTCGCCAACAGGTCGGTTATGTCTAGCCGCATGCAGGTGTAGGGCAATAAACCCGATTTCCTCACGCGGGATGGTAACGTTTAGCCTTTCAGCAATCAAATTCGCCCCTTGCTTAGCAATACTGAACTCTTCTGGATACATGACTTCAATCTCAGAAATAAAAGGATTTTTAATCTCCATCCCTTGCGAAAGGCGAATTAAGGCGAAATTGATATGGTCTGCCAATCCTAAATATATACGGGAATGTAAAACTTCTCCCAGTTTGAGTTTCACTAACTTTATAATTTCTTCCGTAATCTGTATAACGGCCGGATCAAGCTGGTCTATCAAATGTAAAGCTTGCTTTTCACCGCCTTCAGGAACAACAAAAATTTTTTCATAGTTTGGGCTGACTAATAAATCTCCTTCCTTGCGGCCAAATCCCAAGCCTTTACCCAAAAGGATGACATCGTTTCCTTCGACCGTTTTGGCTAAGACAGCATTATTGCTTAATGTCCGTTGCACGGTAAATGGGCCTTGAGATATAGCCATTTGCTAAGCCCCCTCTGCCAAAAATAATAACCAGTAAGAATAATTATTGGCTAAACCAACAACAACTATTCTTACTGGCTAATGCCGTTACCGTAACACGCCAGAATATATCAATCTTTTGGTTTGAATTATAGCACATATTGATATGACACACAAGTATATTTTAAATATATTTAGAAATTCTAAATTGCAATAGCAAATGCACTACCCAAGGTCTCTACCCGCCAACACCTGATGCCAAGCAAGCTAAATCAGCTGCCAAAAGCGGCAAAATCCCTTCCTGATACGCCGCCAGGCGCCGGGCGGCAATATACTTTGCCAACGGCGCCAGTACGGGATGGTCCACGGCGGCCAGCTTTTTCAGCCGCCGCTCGTCCAGCGGCGCTGCCGGCCGGGCGGCCGCATAATCAGCGGGCGTCATCCGCCACAGGCGCACCCGGCCGGGATAGCGGCATAATAGTTTCTGAGCCATCTGCAGCCCTTCTGGGTCGAAATCACCGGAATAGTGAAGAACGGCACCGCTGGCAATAAGGCGATCAAGCAGCGCCCAGGAAGCCAGCTTAAACTGCCCGTGCAGGCAGACTAACGGGCGCGCCGCGCCAGTTGGCGCGGCCGCAGCGTTTCTATCCGCTGTGACCGCGTCAAGCAAAGCGGAAAAGACCCCGGAGTTTTCCACCAGATAAACGTCAAACAAATCATCAGGCCGGGCCGGCGCCGCGAGCGGCCTTACTGCCGTAACCCGGACAAGCTCGCGCAAGGGAATGTTTAAGGGCGCGCCGGCCGCGGCCGCCGCCCGCCAGTAGATGAGTTCGCTCGCGCCGGCATAGGCGGCCAGACCGTAGCAGGTGGCAAAATTAAGCACATCATCGCGCAGCAAGCGGAAATGATATAACAGCTCGCCCACTTCCTCGGCTGACGACAGCGGTCGGTCGTTATCCGGATCCGGATCCGGGCCGGTCTTCGCTTCTTCGTTTCGCAGAAAGCGCAACGCCACCAAAAACAGCTTGCCTGCGTCGCGGTCGCTGTCCAACCCGTGCGGGTCGCCGCACACCTTTTGGGCAAATACGGGCAGGCGCTGATACTCGTCCGGCAACCGGCTGATGGCCTGCAAAGCCAGCTCCAAATCGGCGACAAACGCCGGCGCTACATTGCCGTCCGGCGCCCACCGGATGTTCGTCTCTTTGGCCAGCAGCGCTTGCAGCCATTTTTGGCAAAACGGGTGAGGAAACCGCGCCGTTAGCCGCTCAAGGAGCATCGCCCTGCACCGCCAGCGCCGCCGGCGGCGTTCCTGGTTACTGATTAGCTCGCTGCCCAACCATCTTTCCAATACTTCTTTCGGGTCAAGGGCGCCAAACTTGGTCGCCGCCAGCGCGGCGGCAAACTCCCGGGCCGATACACGGATAGCCCCGGGCGCCAGGCGGCGGCGCAGCAATGCTTCCAGTTCGGCCCGTTCTTCAGCGGTGGGGTCGTTTAGTACGACCACGCCCCCTAACCGGTTCAAACTCCGATATTTAGCGGCCAAACCCGCCAGCAGCCGGTGAAAACCCGGCCGGCCAAAATAAGCGGCCGCTGCTGTCAATAGTTCTTCCCGATCCATAAACGCCCCCTAATCTGTTTGCGTGGCTGCGGCCACTTCGAACAGGCCGCCATCGTCCTCGCCGGTTACGGCTAAGGACCGCGCTTGGCCGTTCCAGTGGTAACGCACCACCGTCACATACGGGCTGTTTTTGGGACGGACCAGCTCGTACACCGTCAGGGCCGGCACCACATCATAATCGCCCCACAACGCCTGCGAGTTCATGATGTAATTAAAGCCTAACTGTTCCACCAAGGCAAACATGTCGCGGATATTGTTTTCGTCCACGCCGGCAAAGGCTTCGTCCAGAGTGATAATATAGGGAGCGTCGTACCGCGCTTCCTGATAGCGCGAATAAACAGCCGAAAAGAGCGGAATATACATGGCCATCGCCTTTTCCCCGCCGCTAAATCTAAAGAATGCCCGGTCGGTCAGCTCCCGCCACGTCAGGCCGGCCTGCTCATAATACAGCCGGAACTGAAACCACCGGCGGTAATCGAGCACCTCCCGCACTGCCTGCTGAAAGGTCGTGGCGCTTTCCGCCCCTTGCCCCCCGCCGTCGCTGGCCTGCTTGGCCCGCTCAATCCGCGCCTTAAAATGGCGCTCGATTTTGCTGAGGTCGTCGTCCCGCAGCGCTGTCGGGTCGGCATGTAAGAGCCGCACCAATTCCTCAGTATCCAGCTCGTCATCTTGCTCCGCCGGCCTGGCTTTCCATTCCAGCTTAAACCTCAAACCGCTGGACGTATCACGCTGGCGCATCAAGCGGTTCATATCCTCGACCCATTGCTCGGCGGCGTTAATCCGCCGGTTGATGAGACGACCGATGTTATTGAGGATGACTTCTTCATATAATTCTTTGTCCTTCTCGGACAACACCAACCGCAGCATGTCAAGCTGTCGGTCCAGCGCTTCCCGGAGCTGATACGGGTTTAGTCGGCGGCCTTCATAGTCCAGGGTAATGACCTGGCGCTGCCGCTTCTCGCGCAGCCTGTCCAGTTCCCCCGCCAGTTCGCCGCTGTCATCAACGTCTGCCGGCAACTCAGGTAGCCCGTACGACTCAGCCGTCATCGGCTCAAGCTGCATCCGGTATTCCATCAGCACATTGTTCTCGGCATAAAAAGACTCGCTCAAGCGGCCGGTGACCGTCGTCCGGTTCAGGCGATCCTGTTTCAGGATACCGCCTTTTTCCTGGATAATAGCCGAAACCGTCGGCCACGTTCCCTCCCCAGGATAGACAAGGCCCAATTTCAGCTCGTCCTCCACCGCCTGCTGCCAGCACCGGCATACCTGGTCCAGGAAAGCACAGCTCTCAGTCAGCTGCGCCAGCCGCCGCTCGCCGGTTTCGATACTGGCCTGCAGGGTGACAATCGCCTCAATCACCGCAGCCGTTTCCGCCGGAATTTCGTCCAGCCGTCTGGCCACGTTGCGGATGCGCGCCTGGAGTTCGTCCGCACCCAGTTCCTGCAGACGGCTTTCCAGGTGGGCAATGGCCAGACGCAGCTGGGCGGCCTGGCCGTCCAAAACCAGTAGCTCGCCTTTTAAGTCATCCACTTCCTGCCGGATATCGGTCAAAAATTCCCGACACCTCCGGGCGTTGGCCATAAGGTTGGTATAGTCCTGACAACATAATTCCAGCTCGTGCAGACTGGCCTGGTAGTCGGCCATTGCCTGCACGGCCGCGGCATAGTCCCCTTCCCGCAGCGGCAGCGCAAGGCCGGCGCTGGCCTGCGCAAGCGCACCGCGCAGCTCCTGCAGGTCGCGGACAACCGCGCGGAGCCGGGCGTCCACCCGTTCAACGGCCTGCTCCTGACGCGAAATATTGGCGGCCACGGCCAGCTTCTCGTGGTGCAAAGCACGAAGCGCCGTATCGGCGGGAAAATTGGCCTTGGCCTGGCTGGCGCGCTCCAGCGTTTCCTGCAGCTCGGCCGCCCGTCCATAAAGCGCTTCCTGCTTAAGCGCCAGGGCCGCCAGCTGTTCTTCCAGCGCGGCAATTTGCCGACGCCGGTACGCCTCGCGCGCCTGCCGGCCAATAAACATGGCCGTCTGGCGGCGGGGAGCTCTGCCTGTCACCGGCCCGATGCAGTAGGCGCCATTCGCGGCAAGAGCGGCGCCCGCGCCGTCTTCCGCCGCTTCGCCCCAAAGCTTTACATCTTCGACGATAATGCTGCGGAGTACGTCATCGATATCGGCGGCTGTCACCGCTACGCCGTCAACCGGCGTGGGATAAAGGTAATCGGCCAGCGTCACCGCCATAATTTGTGGCGCTGGCTGAATGACGGCGCCGTAAATGTCCGGGGGAATGTCCTGCCGCCGCTGCCGGGGCACAATGAGCGCATCCAAAAGCCCCATATCGGTGAGGGCGGCCTCGATCCGTTCGCGCATGTCCGGAGAAACGTCGGGGTTGAACTCAACCGCGGCGTAGAACGGCAAAAAGGGAATATTGCGTTCAGCCAATAGCGCCCGTGCCGCCTGCGCGTCGCTCAGCCGCGGCGGTTCCGGCTCGCGCCGGGCGCGCCAGTCATTCAGCGCGGCCGTCAGCTCCCGCTCCTCTTCTTCCAGTACCTTTAGCTCGGCATTAATAAGACCCAGTTCCTGGTTTATCACCTGCACGCGCCGGCCGTAAGCGGCAGCCAGCGGGGCCTCCACATCCGGCCAGGCCCGGGTTTCGTACAAGCCCTGAATGGCTTGCGCCGCATCGCGTAGTTCGTCCTGCGCGAGCGGCAGCCACCGGCCATGCTGCTGCCGCCAATAATGCAGGTCCGCAAGCAGCTGGTCGCGGGCTTCGCTAAACTGCTGTTCCAGGCGACGGTATTCAGCGCGGTATTCGTCCAACACCCGGCGCTCCTCGCCCAGCTCTTTGTCAATTTCCTGCCGGCGCAGCTGCAGCTCGGCCTGGCGCCGAAGCAGCCCCAGCACTTCGCTCAACCGGCCGCTATAGCTGCCGGCGGCCCGGCGCCAAGCGGCGAATGAAAAAGCGGCGTTCCCTTCAGCCAACGCGCCGGCTAGCGCTTTATGCTCGGCAAAAGCCGCCTGACCGGCGGCATCGTTCATATCTTGCAGCAGTTCTTCCTGGCGAGCGCGGCACTCCTCCGCCCTCGCCTCATAGTCGCGCAACTTGTGCTGTTCCTGCCGTTCGCGCCGCTGTTTTTCCGCCAGTTTGGCCGCCTTGTCCCGCTGCAGTGCGGTAACCTGATTAAGCTGGGTTTCGTGCTGCTGTTTCTGCTGCTGGGCCCGAAAAGCATCGTGCTGCTGCAGGTCTTCGCGCTCTCGGGCCAGTACGGTCTCTTCCCGCTTTAGCTCCTCCCGGCGCTGTCTTGCCTCGACCAATTGGCGGCCATCTTCCGCCAGCCGCTGGCGGAGTTCTTCCTGTTCGCGCTGCAGTTTGGCAAGCCGCCGCTCTGCTTTGTGGGCCAAATCGGCCTTTTCCGCCAGCACATAGGTATTGTAGAGGTCATAGTTCCGGCACAACCGATCGAGGGCCTGCTTGTCCCGTTCCAGCTGCTCAATCTGGTCTTTGGTGCGCTGCATACTCTCGATCGTTTCCGACAACGGGCGCAGTTCCTCGTCCGACAAAGGCGGCAGCGCTTCGTTCAATATATCGTAAATTACGCTGGGTTTAAAATCCTTGGACAGTTTCGGGCTGCGCAGCTGGATGAGCAATTTCATCAGTTCCTCATACTGCTCAAGCGAGGCAAAGCCAAAAATGTGGCGGTTTACCAGTTCCATATACTCCTTCTGGCTGCGCACCACCTGCCCACCGGACCCAATTGCCCTTTCCAGCTCCGCCCGCGTCAGAGGAACGCGCTCGACCGTGCCGTCCAAGGGATTAATCTCCTCTTTGTATAGCAAAAGATCATGTCTAATCCGCCGGTTATCGGTGATGACAAATCCCCAAAAGTCGAGACTGCTGCCGCGGCGGGCCTGCAGTCCGATGCCAGTGGTCAGGTACTGCGCGCTGCCGCGGCGCTTGTATTCAAGATAGAGATAGCCGGTCCGTTCATCGCGATTGACCAGCTCTTTTTCCCCTAAAAGATAGTCTTCCATCCGGCGTGATCGCGACCCAAAACTGTCTAGCCGGTCAGGTGTCTTTACCCCGTCCAGCAGCACGGTAATCAGGCTCTGCATAGTCACCGACTTGCCGGAGCCGTTAGCGCCGCGCAAGAGCAGCCGGCCATCGGCAAAATGAAATTCTTCATCGTCATAATACCAGAAGTTTATTAGCCCGGCGCGACTCAGGCGCCATTGGTCCCGCTCCCGGGCGGTTTGCCTTGTCATTTTCATCCCTCACTTTAGGGTCGGCTGTTTAGTCTGCTGGCTCGGACCTTGACGGCCAGCCGTCCGGATAACGCCCGGCCAGCCTTGCCAGCGCCGGCCTGAGCGTGATAAAGCCGGTTTCCGGATCATAAGCCGCCATATTCCACCCCTCCAGTTCGGCTAACACTTCCGCCGCCAGCCGGCTGAGAGTTGCCGTGCGATATTCCTTCGTCCACCCGGCGCCATAGCATTCACGACATTCGCCGACCAGCCGCTCAAATGCTACCGGGCTAAAGCTCTGCTGCCAACCCTCGCCGGCCGGCCAGCGGTCGCGGCAAAAACTGGCCAAGTGCAGAATAACGGTGTGGAGGCCGCTTTGATAAAAGGGGAAAATCTGTTTGCACCAGTTCGTCCGCTCCGGACTAGTGAGTAGGACACAGTCTTTATAGAGCTCAAACTGCAGCCCCGTATAGCTCTCCAGCTCGTCCCGCAGCCGGCGGTGCATATTCCGCAAATAGAGGAAATCTTCCGGCCGGGCGTCGGCAGCATTGTACGCCGCCGTAAGCAAGAGCTGCCGGTAAACCCGGGCCCGCCGCCCGCGCCCCGTTGTCGCCTCGTCGTCAAACAGCTCGGCTGACTGCAGTTCGGCCAACGACTTGTACTGATGGAGATCCTTGGGGTATGAGCGCAGAAAATAGCGGGCCAGCACCGTCACTTCATACAGTGCTTCGCTTTCCGCCCGCAGGGCGAACTGTTCGCTGTCGCCGTCAACCAGACGGACAAGGCCACGTTCCACGGCGAACTTAAGCGCCCGCACCAGCGACCGGCGATGCTCGTAACTTTCCCAATTGAGCCGTTCGTCCGCTTCGTGCGGATAAAGCGCGAGCAAACTTTCGCACAAATCACTGAGCAAAAACTGTTCATTTACGCTTTTTTCTTCCAAAAAAGCTAACACACAGCACAAAAGCGCGTAGTCTCGGGGATGGCTAAACTCTTGAATACCCATCCAGGACGCCGGCTGGGCCGGAATTTTTTCCAGCTTGTAAAATTGCGGTGTCGCCATCAACCGCCAGCCGCATTTTTCCAAAAAATAGCGCCGCAAATGAGCCTCATGCCGGCGAATGAGATTATACTGCTCCGGGGCTTCTTCCCGAACAATCCAGTAGTTCTCTAGTAGCAGCGCCAACGCCTCCCGCACTTCTTCCATCTCAGCCACGGGCCTCACCTGCCTTCATAGCCGGCCGGGCGTCGACGAATTCAATAATAAACGCGGGCAGTTCCAGCCATCCGTCAGCACTGCGCAAAACTACCCGGTGGCCGCCCGGGGCGGTTACCAGCCGGATGCGTCTGCCCGCTTCCGTCTGGATGGTGCGGTCTTCGCGCTGCATGCAGCGGGCAATCCAGGCCAGCAAGGTCTTGCGCACATGCGGGTCAACCTCCGGCAGGTCGGCCAGCACGATTTTGTTGTCGACAATAAGCTGGTCAATCAGCCTTTCCCGGTCGTGCTGGGCGCGAATATACGCGGCCAGCGCCGCCTCTTTTTCGGCGCGGCGGTCAATGAGCGCTCCCGGCCGGCTCCGTTCCCGCATACCAGGCAGGCGGGGCGCGGTCGTTACTATGGTTGGCGGTTCGGCCCAAACCGTCAAGTCAAAGTCGTCGCTCGCGCGCGGCTGGGCATACAAATGACGCGAATGGGGTACGCCAAACAACATCGCCGCCAGCCGGTGAGCTTCGTCTAACCCCTCCGTGCGGGCAAACCACCCCGCCAAATAGAGGTAATCATGGCGCCGGCTGCGAAAAGCCTGATGGCGCTCGCTGATCCGCTGGGCAAAGCGGGCAATACGACGGATAGTATCGGTCGTTTCGTTCTGGAGGGTGATGAGTTCACTGGGGTGGTTGGGCCGCCCCAAAAACCACTCGGCCAAACTGGCATACTGGTCAAGGTACAATGTCACCCATTCTTCCCGGCTGGGCTGGCTGTCCAGGCGGGGAATGCTGAGCTGGTATTCGGCCAGCCGTTCGGCAATGAGCTTCACCCTATCGGCTGGCGCTTTTTTCAATACGGCCTCGATTTTGGCGGCCGTGCGCTGCATGCCGAGAATAAAATTCTGCAGGTACTGGGTAAATGCGGATTTATAGGCGATAAAGGCCTCGGTCTGCATCTGTTCTTCCACTTTATCGCTTTTGAGATGGGCAAGGTAGTCGGAAGCATTCTGGACCAGGGAACGAAAATGGCCGTAAAGGTCATCCCAGGCCCGAAAAAGTTCTTCCGGCGGCAGCGACGGGCCTTCCGCCAGCAGCCTGGTAAGGGCAGTAAGCAGCCGTTCAAACAGCGTTGCCTCCAGCGACCCGCCGAAACTGTCGCCTAACTGCTGCAGGCGCGCCACCATCCGCTCGATTTCAATCGTGTAGGGCGTGCATTGATAGCGAAACTTTTTCCGTTTAAAATCCTCAATCGTATGTACCCGCCCCGTCTCCTGGCGAGGAATGAGGTTCTTCCACTCGACCAGCTGCTTTAGGTCCTGCTGCAGCTGGTCTTCGGTATATTCGGCAAAAAAGGGGCTTGCCTTCAGGTGCTGGTAAATTTCTTCCGGATATACATAGTGATGCAGTCGTTCATGCTGCACAAAACAGTAGCGCAGAATCGCCCGGTAGCGCCAGCTATTTTCCCGGTTAAGATAGCTTGTTTCCACAATCGGCCGCAAGTCCTGTTCGTTCATGCCATCATTCCCTAAAGGCCGCTGTCCGCGCCTCGTCCTATAAAGAATCGACTCGGCCAACGGCTAATCTCTAATGCCTTAAATTCCGACAATTTGTATCAAAGTCCTGCTTGTAATTATCGCCAATTTTCATCAGTTGTAAACTCTTTTATTTACCCTGGAAAATGGTAAGCGGAAAGTGGCAAGTGGTGGTACAAAAAAAGACGCCATGTTGGCGTCGAAAAAAATTGCATATAATTACCGGTAGAAATAGACAAAAGTACCGATAACGTTGACAAGCATGGCGCCCGCCATAGGAATGGCGGTTCGCTTCACCAAGTCAAACGGCGAGACACCGCCCATGCTGGACGAAACGACAATAACGGCGGTAATAGGCGATACGCTGCGCGCGATGCTGGCGGCAAAATGCATGGGCAGCAGCATCAGAACGGGAGCAACCCCCATTTTGGCCGCGACGGTGGGCGTCAGCGAAGCAAACGCGAAGAAAGGTGCGTTGCCGGAGCCCATGACGATGGAGCAGCCGGCGATAATGCCGACCATCACCAGGATCATGCCGGTAGCGCCGAAACCGGAGGTTTGAGCGCCTTTGATGATGGCGTCAATAGTGCCGATGGTAGTAAGACCCTTGGCAAAAGTTTCACCGGCGACAATAAGGGTAATAACATTGGCCATTTGCATGCCCAGCCCGTCAAAGAAGGACTGAATGCCATCGAGGACCTTCTTCCCGTCGCGCGTGCGGACATATTCGAAGATCATGGCAATAAACACGCCGATAAACATCGCCTTAATGATGTCCATCTTGATCCAGGAAATCCACAGGTTGCTGAAAATCAGAATGAGTGCCAGAGGTAACGTAGGCAAAATAGCGTAAATCATGGGAACACATTCTTCATCATTGTCGGCATTTGTCTTGTCCAATACAATGGGCACTACCTCATGGCCGTCCCGCTTGTCCATCCACTTTTGCGTAAAGTAATGGAGACCGGCCACTACCGGCATGACCGTTAAAGCGATTGGGATTTGATAATTGGTCCAGTACAGCACCGGATCGAGACCGGCGGTCTGCGCCGACAAAATCGTACCCGTGTCGCTGGGGCTCCAATCGAGGCAAAGCGTCGTGGCAATCACCGCCGTAGCGGACAGGCGGCTGACGCCGAGGCTTACTAGGACGGGGAAAAGCGTTACCATGAGCAGCATGGCCAGGCCGGATGCGCTGTTGATGCACAGGCCGAGTAGCATGCCTACGACCCAGGAGGCGGCCATCACAAGATAAGGCGCCCGTAGAGCCAGCAGAGGACGAATAGTGAGCCTAACCAGCGCTTTGCTGGCACCAATGTGGTCCATATAGCGGGCAAAGCCGCCTACTGCCATGATGTTGAGACCCAACCCCGCCGCCCGGGAACTGAAGGTCTGTTTGATAAACTCAAAGGCATCAAAAAAGACCGATCCCGTGCTGTTTTTTGCCGGCAGGATGGCGCCCAGCCCTAAGGCCACCCCGCAGAACATCAGGATCAGGCCGGCCATGAACAAGACCGGCTGTGGCTTGTACTTGCGGGTTATAAGATAGCCGACCCAAAAAGTGACAATCAACGAAATAACAATGCCCAAATGAACTTCCTCCTTCTTTCTTGCTAAAATTCTACGTACTGTTCACTAGCCGCTGTCAGCTGTCTCTCCTCCCTTGTACCGCCTATATGGAAAACTGTCCGGCCAAAGCGCCGCATGCTGAGCGCACCACCCGGCCAGATCAGATTTCCTGCCAACCTTTTACGTCTTCGACGCCAAAACCCGGCGCCTCCGGCAGTAAAATCCGATTTTGGTCGAAAGCCACGCCACCTAATACGGGGTCTTCCGCCAGCAGCACGGCCGCATCCAGATCGGCCCGGGTAATGTTCTTTTTCGCGGCGGCAAAGCTGGCCGCCGCCGTGATGCCGATTTTGCTCTCAAGCATACAGCCCATCATGCACTCAACGCCCATGGTTTCCGCCAAATGGCAAATTTTAAGGGCATTGTGCAAACCGCCGGCTTTCATCAGTTTAATATTAATCAGGTCAGCGGCCCGCATCGCGAGGATGCGGAAGGCATCTGCCGGGCCGGAGACAGCCTCGTCGGCCAAAATATCTGTTTCGACGTGATCGGTGACAAATTTCAGCCCTTCGAGGTCTTGCGCCGCAACCGGCTGCTCGACCAGTTCAATCGCCAGTCCCAGGTCTTCCATGCGCCGGATGGTACGGACCGCTTCTTTGGGCTTCCAGCCCTGGTTGGCATCCAAGCGGATCTTGACGGCCGGCCCGACGGCCTGGCGAACGGCCTTGACCCGGCGGATATCCAGCTCGGCATCGGTACCTACCTTGATCTTCAGTTCCGAGTAGCCGGCCGCTACCGCTTCCAACGCGTCCTGGACCATCTCTTCCGGAGAATTGACGCTTATTGTCAGGTCGGTCGTCACTTCCCGCCGGTAGCCACCGAACAGCTTGTATACCGGCAGGCCGTGAATTTTGCCGAAAAGGTCGTACAGCGCGATGTCTACGGCCGCCTTGGCGCTGGTATTATGGACCGCGGCCCCGTCCAGTGCGGCCATCAACTCCTCCAGCCGGTCGGCTTCCATCCCGATGATCTTCGGGGCAATACAGTCCCAGATGGCGGCCACAATGGCGCCCTGGGTATCGCCGGTGATGACGGCGGTCGGCGCAGCGCTGCCAAACCCTATAACCCCCTCATCAGTAATAACCTTAACAACAATGTCTTCCGCGGCATATACCGTGCGCAGGGCCGTCTTAAACGGCTTTTTCAGGGGTATGCGTACTTTTCCGACCTTGATTGCGGTAATCTTCATGGCGTATCACCCTCCACTGGTTGTTGCGGTCGACCCGCCGGCAAGCAAACAAAAATCCAGCCGGAAACAGCCGGTACAGCACCGGGTTTTCCGCTGGATTTCATTTACGCATGATAAATGAAGCAGCGCTCTTATTTACTTGCTTAAAATTATATACCCTGCAGGTCGACTTTTTCACCCTGCTTGTAAAGATTAAATTTCCGCTGCGCGTCCTTAAAGGCTGTTAAAATCGCCTTCTGCGAAGAGCCGAAATAGCGTGCTTCCAATTCTTTCTGCACCTCAAACGGACTGGTTTCCATGCTTTTTCCGACAAACAGCTGCCGAATAAACCGGTTGGTCACATCCAGCATCACCGAGGCGCCGCATTCCAATATCTCGCCCGTTTCCCGGTGGACGACAAAAGCGATAAAAAACTGACCGTAATTAAGGGTGATGGGATTATTCTGCCCCGCTTTCGCATTCCCAACGATATAAATTGTTTCGTGTTGTCCCATTTCCGCTCACCCTTATCGGCAATCCCGCCGTAGCTGCGTTGGCCGGGTTGGCATTTTGCCATAATGGTTATTCTCCCGATTTTTTTAAAATCCTGCTTCATCCTACAGGAAATTTTCTCCTGTCAGGGCAAAATAAAAACGGCCATCGACCTTTGCCCGATAGCCGCTGTTGTTATGTATGGCGGAGTGGGAGGGATTTGAACCCTCGCGGGCCTTACGACCCCTAACGATTTAGCAAACCGTCCTCTTCAGCCACTTGAGTACCACTCCGTATATGCTACTTTTCCCACCATCCTGCGCGAATGGCGGAGGGGGTGGGATTCGAACCCACGGTCCCTTGCGGGATCACTGGTTTTCAAGACCAGCTCCATAAACCACTCGGACACCCCTCCGTGCCCGACACATTTAGTATTATAGCAGTCAACAAAAACCTTGTCAACTAATATGCGCCTGGGAAATTTTGCACCAACCCTTACGATGCGCGGTTATTTTTATCCTTTCTATTGACTATTATAGTATATAGGATTATAGTTTAAGTAAACAGATAAAAAAACTCGGGCAGGTGAGAAAAATGGATGTAGACCGACCTAGTTCATCGACACGATTATTTTTACAACAAAAGAGGGGAAATATCCATTTTTCTTGCTTTTCTAAGTTTTAGAAATACAAGAATGGGTGTTTCCCCACACGAAAGGAGGAAACACCGTGCTCAAAATCTATAAGAGCAATTGTGAAACGCTGTACGAACTGTCGCTTAATTCGACACCGGTCAAGGGGGCATGGTATAACCTTATCAACCCCACGGCAGAAGAAATCGACGCCGTTGCGGCCGTTACTAGTCTGCCGCACGACGTCATCAAGGCGGCGCTGGACGAGGAAGAACGGTCCCGTGTGGAAATCGAGGATAACTATGTACTGGTAATTACCAACATTCCCATTATGCGGGGCAAAGACATGTACGATACGCTGCCGCTCGGCATTATTATCACCGCTGACTGCTTTATCACAGTCTGTCTGGAGCCCAACGACGTCCTGGCCTGCTTCAACAGCGCCACTGCCAAAACCTTCAGCACCTTTAAAAAGACGCGGTTTCTGTTTCAAATCCTGTACAAATCGGCCACGCTGTATCTTAAATATCTCGAGCAAATCAACCGCCGCTCCGACGATATTGAACTGCAGCTCCGGCAGTCGATGCAAAATCAGGAATTTTTCCAACTCCTAGAATTACAAAAAGGCCTTACCTATTTCACCGCATCGCTGCGGTCCAACGGCATCGTACTGGAAAAGTTGCTGCGCCTGCGCAGCAACACCCAACTGCAGCACCTGATTAAAATGTATGAAGAAGACGAAGACCTCTTGGAAGACGTCATCATTGAAAACAAGCAGGCCATCGAAATGGTCGAAATGTATGGCAACATCCTTAGCAGCATGATGGATGCCTTTGCTTCCATCATTTCCAACAATCTAAACATAGTCATGAAATTTCTCGCGGCCATGACCATCTTGCTGGCCATTCCCACAGTAATTGCCAGTTTCTGGGGGATGAACGTCGATGTACCCTTTAAAGACAGTGATTATGGGTTCTTCTATGTATTCCTGTTGTCGACAACTATTACCGGTATCAGTGCATTTACCCTATGGAAAAAAGGCATGTTTTAGGATCCGACGGGCAATATAAAAGCATCAGGACTGACGAGATGGTCCTGATGCTTTTGCTTTTCACTCCGCCCGCCCCCGTTTGGCCATAATCGTCCAAATATCGCCGTCAAAACTGAACAAGGGGATGCGCCGCAAGGCAAATGGGTGGGTCTTCTTTGAGCTTTTGCCGTGAAGGGTGGTAAACCCGGCGACATAGCCGTTTTCCTCGGCCAGTTTGATCGTATCGTAATTATAGCTGCCCTTGGGATAGGCGATGGAGCGCACCGGTCGGCCAAGTAAGTCCTCCAGGTCAAACTTGGAGAGGGCCAGCTCCTGCTGAATTTCCGGCACCGGCAGGTCACCCAGGCTGCGGTGGCTGACGGTATGGGAACCAAAGGACATGCCCGCGCCGGCCATCTCCCTGATCTGAGCGCCCGACAGCCGCTCCGGCTGACCGATCATCCCGGTAATGATAAAAAAGGCGGCCTGCATATTGTACCGCTGCAAAAGAGGAAAAGCCTGCTCGTAGTTATCCCGGTATCCATCGTCGAAAGTGATGAGCAGCGGTTTATCAGGCAGTTCAACATTGCGGTCCTGGAGAAATGCTTCAAACTGCTCAAGGGTAATTGTCCGGTAGCCAGCGGCGGCCAGTTCGGCCAAATCGGCGGCGAACCGCTCGGGCGAGACGGTGAGGTGGCCGCGGGTATGTCCTACCCGGTGATAAAGCAAGATAGGAATTTCCCGGTTGGCGGCACCACTGCCGGTAGGCATCTGCATAACAAGTTCCAAGGCGCTCGTTACCGCAACCGTTGTGGCGAACAATTTCAAAAATTGTCGGCGTGTCAACAATTGTTTTCTCTCCCGCAAAGCATGGCCATAATATTCAAAAATTGAGTTCGCTTGCTTCTACCAAATTCCCTGCCGAACGTCTGCTTGCCCAGCCAAAAATAACGGCAAGCGCCGCAAGCGCGGCTGGCGAGGCGACGGCAGGAAAATCGTGCATTTCGTGGAAAAAACAAAATAACGCTTATCTATTATCTATTTCTCCTCTTCTTTTCGATCGTCATCCTCGGCGATAAAGTATCGATCGGACGGTCGCTTATCGGTATCGGCTTTATGATCGCCGGAATCTATATCCTAAAATCCAGTTAAGGCTGCTGGCAGTTCATCTGCGCCGTATTATAAAAAATATGGAAACCGGGAGGTATGCTATGACTACCCCGACCGCCGATCTTATCCTGTATAATGGGCTGTTTTGGACTGGCGATGCGGCATGTCCTGCCGCCACGGCTGTCGCCATCAGCGGCGACCGTATCCTGGCCGTAGGTGATGAAGCAACGGTCCGCCCCTACCGCGCTCGGCGCACCGAACTTATCAACCTTGCTGGCCGGCGGGCACTGCCGGGCTTCATTGATAATCACACCCATCTGCTGATGGGCGGTCTCCAGCTGCTTACTCTTGACCTGCGGGGAACGGCTACCCGCCAGGCGTTCGCGGAGACAATCGCCCGCCGGGCTCGCGCCCTGCCGCCCGGCCAGTGGGTGACCGGTGGCGGCTGGGACCAGGAAGAATGGCCGGACGGCAAGCTGCCGGACAAAGCCTTGCTCGACCCTTATACACCTAACCACCCTGTCTTTGTAACCCGCAGCGACCTGCATATGGCCGTCGCCAACAGCGCCGCCCTCACCCTTGCCGGTATTACCCGTACTACGACCGACCCGGCCGGCGGCCAGCTCGATCGCGACCCGGCGACCGGCGAGCCTACCGGAATCCTTAGGGACGCCGCCATGGAGTTGGTGCAGCGCGTCATTCCGCCGCCTGAGGAAAAGGAATATGATGCGGCGCTGGCCGCCGCCCTCCGCCATGCCGCAGCGCTGGGCGTGACTTCGGTGCAGGACGTAACCGCCTGGAAAGACTGGCACGACTGGAATGCCTTTTGCCGGTTTCACGCCCGCGGACTACTGACGTTGCGCATTTACGCCCGCACGCCTTTGACTAGCTGGCAACAGCAGGTTGCCCTCCGCGCCGAGGGGGCGCCGGCGGATAAGTGGCTGCGGCTGGGCGGGGTCAAGGGGTTTGTTGACGGTTCCCTCGGCTCGGCCACTGCATATATGTTCGAGCCCTACTGTGATGCCCCCCACACTGCCGGCCTGCTGCAAGACGAGATGTATCCCCCTGGCAGCATGCAGGAGCGCATCGGCGCTGCCGACCGGGCCGGCTTAAGCGTGTCCGTCCACGCCATCGGCGACCGTGCCAACCATTTACTGCTTGATATTTTTGCCGCGGTCATGGCCGCCAATGGGCCCCGTGACCGGCGCTTCCGCATCGAGCACGCCCAGCACCTGCGCCCGGAAGATATTAAGCGTATGGCCGCCCTGGGCGTTATCGCCTCCGTGCAGCCGGCCCACATCCTCGACGACGGCGGCTGGGCCGAACGCCGCCTGGGCGCCGCCCGCTGCCGCTACACTTACGCCTTCCGCTCCCTGTTAGATGCCGGCGTCACCGTCACTTTCGGCACCGACTGGCCGGTCGCACCCCTCAGCCCCTTCCTCGGCATTTATGCTGCTGTAACCCGCCGCACCAAAGATGGCCAATATCCGGACGGCTGGGTACCAGAACAAAAAGTAACGGTAGAAGAAGCCGTCCGCGCCTACACTGTGAGCGGCGCCTATGCTGAATTTGCCGAGCACGAAAAAGGCTCCCTTACGCCTGGCAAGCTGGCCGACATCGTCGTTCTGTCACAGGATATTTTGGCGATCCCGCCGGAAGCCATCCCCGCTACCCGGGCCGTGTGCACCATCGTCGGCGGCAAAGTGGTCTACGAAACTTGAACTGCGCCGAGCGACGCCAGTTCGTCTGCTGTCAGCTCCCGGTACTCGCCGGGAGCTAATTTTTCGTCCAAAACCAATGCTCCCATGGCCAGCCGTTTGAGGTAAGTAACCGTTTTCCCTCGGGCGGCAAACATGCGCTTAACCTGATGGAATTTACCTTCATATATGACCAGTTCGACCTCCGACACCGGACCGGCGTGCAAAATGGTTAGCTCGGCCGGCAGCGTTCGGTAGCCGTCGTCGAGCGTAATGCCAGCCTGGAAAGCTCCCTTGTCCTCATCGGTTACTACGCCCTTCACTCGGGCGTAGTAACGCTTCGGCACATGCTTTTTCGGCGCAAGCAACCGGTGGGCCAGCTGGCCATCGTTGGTCAATAGCAGCAGTCCCTCGGTATCCTTATCCAGCCTGCCGACAGGAAAGGGGGCAAAAGCCTTATGCTCGGGCCGCAGCAGGTCGACCACCACTTTACCGGCCGCATCCTCGGTGGCCGATAGTACGCCCTGGGGCTTATTCATCATTAAATAAATATATTCACGGTAATGGATGGGCTCACCATCCACTTCGATGCGATCCTGCCAGGGAAAAACATGCAGCTCCGGGTCGCGGACAACCGCGCCGTTGACGATGACACGCTCGGCCTTTACCATTTTTTTAATTTCCCGCCGTGAACCATAACCCAAATGAGCCAGCACTTTGTCCAGCCGCTGCCGCTCTTTGCCGGCCATCTCATCCTTCCTCCCCGTCCTCCCAGCGCCAGCCGGGAGGATATTCGTTTTTCAGCCAGCCGCCGGCGCCCTTAGCCCACCCCAAGGCGAAGCCGTCCACCGTCACCAGATGCCAGCCGGCCGGCCAATCCCGTTCGTCCACTTGGACGGTCTCGCCGCGCAAATAGCGGACGGCGGCATACCGCCCCGCTTCATCCCGGGCAGTAAAGTCACAGCGCTGCCGGGCATTGGCGACGGCCGGCTCTGGCAAACCAAGGGCCAGCGCCTGACTGGGGCGAAACCGCCCCTTTTCCACCGTGCCGAGCAGCCAGCCGGAACGCAAGATTTTTAGCCCTTTTAAGTCAGGAAGAGCAGCGCTTTCCCACAGGACATGGCCGGCCCGCTCAACAACCGTACCGTCCTCCGGCAGCCACGCTGCCCAGGCGTCGGCGTGACCCCATACCTGACGGGCAAAGTCAGCCAGCGCCTGCCGCACCGCCGGTGCAAGCGGCGTCCGCCGGGGCAACGCCGAAACAGGCTCGTCCCCGGCAGACGTCTGTCGGCGGGTCATTTTGGCCGCAAAATGCCCTTCGCCCCGTACCTTATGAGGCCACAGCCGCTCGCTGCCTTCTAACGCGAAATCCGGATGGCCGACGAGAAACCGGCCTATCTGTTCCTCATTTTCTTCGGGCGAGAAGGTGCATGTTGAGTATACAACCGTGCCGCCGGGGCGCAGCATGGCCGGGACATGGCGAAGGATGTCCGCCTGCCAGGCGGCGTATTTGGTCACCGCCTGCTCGCTCCATGCCCGGACCATGTCCGGGTCTTTGCGGAACATGCCTTCCCCGGAGCAGGGGGCGTCGACCAAAATTTTATCGAAAAAGCCGGTGAAGACTCGGGCCAAACGGTCAGGCGTTTCATTACACACCACGGCGTTAACGGCGCCGCACCGCTCGAGATTTTTTAGCAGCGCCTTCGCCCGCTGCGGATGAATGTCGTTGGCAACGAGTAGTCCTTGCCGCGCCAATTGACCGGCAAGCTGCACCGACTTGCCGCCCGGGGCGGCGCACAGGTCGAGCACCCGCTCTCCCGGCTGGGCGGACAGCATCTGGGCCGGCAGCATGGCGCTCGGTTCCTGGATATAATACAGTCCGGCATAAAAGTAGGGGTGTTTGGCCGGCCGTACAGCGGTATCATCGTAATAAAAGCCGTCCGGGCACCATGGCACCGGCTCGACGGCAAACGGCAAAAGCTCGCGCAGATTTGCCGCCGTCACTTTCAGGCTGTTCGCCCGAAGCCCCGCCGCCCGCGGCTGCTCATAGCTCTGGCGAAAAGCGGCGAATTCGCCGCCCAGCAGATCCTGCATTTTTTCCAGAAAAACCTGCGGTAATTTCATCTATCTCCGTCCTTTGCGGCAACAATATTGTCACTCTCCATCAATTCCCTGTTGACTATCCTCGCTCCTGCTTCCTTTTATTATTCCGCTGCCACCGCCCCGATTATGGCCGTAACCTAATAGTGAACCGCTTTGCCCTGGCAAAAGCCTGTTCCCAGCCGGGTTTATTCCGACCGACACAGGCGGTCAAACCGGGCAAACAAATAGGGAATAATGGTAGCCAGCGGTTGCTGATACAGCATAAACAGCGTCACCGGCACCGCCACCACCGGCGGAAAGTACGTTAACGCTACCACCAGGCCAAAAGCGATATTACGCAGGCCCACATTGTAAATCATGGCCATGACAATGTCGCGCGACCGCACCCGTAAGAAGAAGGAGCCAAGAAAACCCACCGCATAGGCGGCGGTCACCATCAGCAAGCTGACCAGCAGCATTTTTAGCAGCGTCAGGCTCCACTCCATTGCCGGGGCCACCAGCGAGGCGTTAATAAAGACAACGAGAAAAAAAGCTACTTTCGCGCTGCAGCCGCCGGCCGTTTTGGCAAACCGGGCAAACCGGCCGCCCCCTGCATCATGGAGGGCCATACCCGCCAGACTGGGGATGGTAATCATCCCCAGAAGTTCCAATACCATGCCGGCAAAATCAAAAGCCAGCGCCTGCCCGGCCACTACCTTGAAAAACAGCGGATACAGCACCGGGGCTGCCAGGGTATCGAGAGTAACCGCCACCAACGACACGGCCAAATTGCCCTTTGTAAGCGATGTCCAGATTATCGACGTTACGCCAATGGGAATAGAGGCACCGATAAGATAGCCCAGGCGCAGCTGGGCATCATCGGGATAAAAAAGCTGGCCCGCCCCCCACGCCACCAGCGGTGTAACAACGTGGACAAGAACAAGCACCCACAGCGGCACCCATGGGCGGCTGAGAACGCGAAAAAACTGACGAAAACTAACGCCGATGGAAGTAACGAAAGTCATGTAAGCAAAAAGGACAATCACCGTCCCTTTAACAGCCGGCCCTGCCGGCAGCTTCACACTAAAACCAAGGCCCAACGCCAATAGCACCAGCAAAAACATCCGCCGGGCCAGCCATTCGTTCCACCGGCTAAACCGCTTTTGCATGCTCATGTTTTCTCGCCCCTTGTCGCCATGTCTGCTACATTGTATTCCGCTGCCGCTTGCCGGGCACCCCACAGCCTGACCTTATTTTGGGGCACCAGCGTATCACGGGTACAGTGTGTCACATAAAAAAAGCTTGCCTCTGTGCGCATAGTTTGCTAATATCAATTTAGAAACTATAAAAACAAAAATAGTTTCCTTCGTTGACAGAAAAATCCATACATATAAACGGCTTGGGAGGAGAAGTGATGAAAGAACGCATATTGGCAGCCGCTGCTCAGGAAATGAACGAACGGGGCGTAAAATTCACCGTCGATGCGGTCGCGGCGCGGCTCGGCATTAGCAAAAAAACGCTGTACCAATATTATCCGTCCAAGGATGCATTAATTGCGGCAATTATTGATGCCGCCTTAGCTGATATGGTGGCCCAGAAGGAGCAAATCCTTGCCAGTGCCGAGCCGTTTCCCCGGCTGCTTGCTGCCGTGTTGACCGTAAGGCCGAAATTGTTTGGCAAAATCAACGATTGGGTCATGGAGGATATTAAAAAGTTCAGACCTCAGGAATGGCAAAAAATCGAACGGTACCGCCGGGAACACACGGCAGTTGTTATGAACCTTTTGGAGGCTGGCAAAAGAGAAGGCTTCATCCGGCCGATTCACAGCCGGGTAGCAGCCCAGATGTTGCTCGGCGCTGTCGGCGAATTGCTCGATTACCGTTTTCTAGCGGAAAACAATCTTAGTCTTTCCGAAGCACTGGATGCCGTGACCGATGTATTTTTAAACGGTGTACTGACAAAGGCTGGGGAGAGTGACAATCAGTGAGAGGATTTAAACGAAAATACTGGATTGTGCCGATTATGGCGGCTATCGCCCTTATCCTTGCCGTGCAGAAAGGAATAATCCCGATTGGCCAGGCCCAAAAAGAAGCGCCGGCCGCCTCCGCCCTTGCCGTAACGGTAGCCGAGGCAAGCATGCGGGGCAAGGTACCCAAGATTACCCTTACCGGCACGATTGAAGGCGAAACATCAGCGACCGTAAGCGCCAAAATCGCCGGCCGCATCGAGCAGGTGCTGGTTCAGGACGGCCAGCGCGTTACCGCCGGCCAGCCCCTTGTCACGCTGGAAAGCGTCGAGCTGGCCAATGCCGTCCGGATGGCCCAGGACGCCGTAACGCGGGCGCAGGCCAACTACGACAATGTGCAGGCCGACTATCAGCGCTATTTGACGCTTTATCAGCAAAACGCCATTTCCCGCCAAATGCTCGACAGCGTGGAAACTCGCCTCAAAGTGGCGCAGGCCGACCTGTCCAGCGCTTACGCCAATCTGTCCAGCGCCCGGCAACAGTACGGTTATGCTACCGTCACCGCGCCGGTCGACGGCATAGTTGCCAACAAAACAGCTACCATCGGCCAGGTGGTGGCAGCGGGAATGCAGCTTTTAACGGTTGAAGACATTAACAATGTCTATGCCGTCGTCAATATTGAGCAAAAAGACGCGGGGGCGGTGCGGGTCGGACAAACGGCCGAAATCACGGTTGACGCCTATCCCGGCCGCACTTTTACCGGCAAGGTGGCCGTCATCAACCCTGCCGCCGGTGCATCGAGCCGCATGTTCCGCACCAAAATTGCCATTGATAATGCCGAGGGCCTCTTGAAACCCGGTATGTTTGTTAAAGTACAGCTGATTACCGGCGAGGAAGCGCCGGTTTTAACCGTTCCCCAGGCCGCCCTTTTTCAAAAGCAGGGACTTTACTACGTCTATGTAGTTGACGGCGATAAAGCGGTAAGACGCCAGGTGGAAATAGGCGCGCCGTTAGGTGACTACATTGAAATCAAAAGCGGGCTTACGGCGGGGCAGCTTGTCGCTATCACCAACGTCAACAAGCTTAAAGACGGTGACGCAATCTTTGTAGCAAAGTAAGGAGAAGGCTATGATACTGACAAGCATTAGTTTAAAACGCCCGGTTTTCGCCACAGTAACCATTTTGGCGCTTATTGTCCTGGGCTTCTTCAGCTATGCAACACTCAATGTCGACGAATGGCCTAATGTCGAATTTCCTTACGTTACCGTCATGGTAACCTACCGCGGCGCCTCCCCAGAACAGGTTGAAACAAAGATTACCCAAAAAGTGGAAGAGGCGGTCAGTTCTATCGCTGGCGTGAAGCACATCTATTCCACTATCAGGGAAGGCGTGTCTTACACCACCATTGAGTTTACCTTGGAAACCTCGCCGGCAACGGCCGCCCAAGACGTGCGGGACAAGATCGGGCGCATCCGGGGCGAACTGCCGCAGGACGCTGATGAACCGGTCATCATGCGGTTTGACCCGTCGGAAGCGCCCATCGCTTCTGTCGTCGTCACCGGCAACATGAGCGTGCGCGAACTTACCATTTTGGTCGATGATGTCATCAAACGCCGCCTGGAAACTGTTAACGGCGTTGGCGCAATTAACGTTTACGGCGCGAGCAAGCGCGAAATCCAGATTAATTTAGACAAAGATAAAATCGCCGCCTACGGCCTGACCATACCGGAAATTGTCGACAACCTGCGCGGCGAAAACCTGGAAGTGCCGGGAGGCAAGGTCACGCACGGCGACCGGGAAGTGGTCATGCGGACGGCTGGCAACTATAAAACTGTGCAAGACTTTTTAAACGCTCCTGTCGGCCGGCGCGACAACGTCCAGCTATATGTCGCCAATATTGCCACGGTAACGGACACCACCGAGGAACCAACCAGTATTACCAAGTTCAACGGTCGGGAAGCGATCGGTCTTGACATCATGAAGCAGTCAGGAACCAACACCGTCCAGGTCGTCAAAGATGTGAAAAAAGTTCTGGAGGAGCTGAAAAAAGACCTGCCGCCCGGGGTTGAACTTGTCCTGGTGCGCGATAATTCCCGGACCATTAAGGAGTCCGTGGACGATGTGATCTTCAACCTGGTGCTGGGCGGCGTACTGGCCGTGGCCATCGTTTTCCTGTTCCTCGGCAACTGGCGCAGCACCATGATCAGCGCCATCGCCATACCGGCGTCGATTATTTCCACCTTCTTCATTATGAAACTGCTCAATTTTACTCTAAACACCATGTCGCTGATGGCCCTGTCCCTGGCGGTTGGCCTGTTAATCGATGACGCTATCGTAGTCATCGAAAACATTGTCCGCCATATGGAAATGGGCAAGGATAAATTTACCGCTGCGTTGGAAGGCACGCAGGAAATCGGCCTGGCCGTTACGGCCACTACCCTTACCTTAGTGGCGGTGTTTGTGCCGGTAGGCTTGATGAGCGGCATTGTCGGCCAGTTCTTTAAACAGTTCGGCATTACCGTTGCGTTCAGCGTACTGGTATCGCTGTTCGTCGCATTCACGCTCACGCCGATGCTGTCCGCCAACTACCTGGATATTGCCCACGGGCAAAAAAACAATGCCCTGGGGCGGTTCATTACCTGGTGGAACCGGCACTTTGACCGCCTGACGGAGCGGTACAGCGCTTTTTTGGCGTCGGCCTTAACCAAGCGGGGCAAGGTAGCGGCGGCGGCAGTGCTGATGTTTATCGCCAGCCTGGGGCTTGTTCCTTTCCTGGGTTCGAACTTTATCAGCCGTACCGATAATGCCGAATTTTCCGTGACCGTCGACGTTGATGCCGGCATGAGCGTGGCTGGCTCGTCAGCGCTGGCCGACCGGCTGACGGAAATCATCCGCGCCGTGCCGGAAGTCACGATGACGTACAGCGTGGCTGACGCCGACACCATTAAGATTTATACCCGACTGACGGAAAAGCAGCAGCGCAAACGCAGCGACGACCAGATTATCGCCGAACTGCGCGGCAAACTCAACGCCATCCCGGGTGTGAAGGTCAGTGTAACCAAAAAAGCGGGACTAAATGAAAGCAAACCGGTCACACTAGTCATCCGGGGCGAAAACCTGGACACCCTTGCCGAAATTGCCGAGCAGACCCAGCATGTCATCGAGATGACGCCGGGAGCGGTAGATGTTACCTCAACCTATAAACCGGGCAAACCGGACGCCCAGATCCGGATCAAGCATGACCAGGCCGCCGACCTTGGCGTGTCTACGGCCAGCGTGGCCGATACACTGCGCACCATGTTCAACGGACTGGTAGTCAGCCAGTACAAGGACGGCGATGACCGGTTCGATGTGCGCATCCGCCTTGCCCCTGAAAACCGCGTTAGCTTAAGCGACTTATCCGGCATTTACCTGCCCGCAAAATACCGCGACAGCCGCGGTCAGACCATTATGGCGCCGCTGTCCCAGGTAACCGAAACGGTATATGCCACCAGCCCGAGCGAAATCCGCCGCTATGACCGGCAAAAACAAATTCAGCTGTCAGCCAACCTGGAAGGGACTTCTCTTGGCAAATTTAATAAAGTGTTGACGGAAAAATTAAAGCAAATTCCGCTGCCACCAGGGTACAGTTTTGTTGCCACCGGCGAAGCCGAGCGAATGGGCGAATCCTTTACGAGCATCGGTATGGCGCTAGCCTTGGCGGTCATCTTTATCTTCTTCGTGCTGGCCGCCCAGTTTGAAAGTTACATTGACCCCTTTGCCATCATGCTGTCGCTGCCCCTGGCGATTATCGGGGCGATCCTGGGACTTTTGGTTATGAAGAGCGACCTCAGCATCATGTCGTTGATCGGGGTTATCATGCTCATGGGCCTGGTAACGAAAAACGCCATCCTGCTCATCGACTTTACCAAACAGCGCCGGGCGGAAGGCATCGACCGCGATACCGCCCTGGTGGAAGCCGCCCGCATCCGGATGCGGCCTATCATGATGACTACCGCGGCCATGGTGTTCGGTATGCTGCCTCTTGCTTTCGGCATCGGACCTGGTGCTGAAGCACGGGCGCCGATGGCCCATGCCATTATTGGTGGCCTGATTACTTCCACCATCCTGACACTGCTGGTCGTACCGGTAGTATATTCGCTCTTGGACGATGGAAAACAGAAGTACCGTTTTGCCAAACTATTTAAAGCCCGCCATACCGGGCCCAAAACATGATAAGCGGGCGCGCAAGCGCCCGCTTATACTTACACATCGAAAATTTTCCCCGGGTTGAGGATGAGATTGGGGTCAAGGGCTTTCTTAATCGCCCGCATCATCTCTAGTTCCACCGGATCGGTAAATTCTTGCATAAGCTGTTTGCGTTTATAGCCAATGCCGTGCTCGCCGGACAGTTTGCCGCCCAGCCGGTAAACGCACTTATACAGTTCGTGCTGGAAGGCGTCAAGCTTGGCATCCCATTCCCCATCAGGCATGTCGCCTTTCAGGATGTTCAGGTGAATGTTGCCGTCGCCGGCATGGCTGGCTGTCCGGGTTGCCAGGCCGTACTTTTCGCTTAAGGCTGCAATTTCGCGCATCATCGCCGGAATCTGGTCAACCGGTACGACAATGTCTTCCTTGGCCTGAATGAGGCTTTCGTGTCGAACGGCCTCGGCGAACGACTTGCGTGCCCGCCAGATCTTCTTGGGATCGGCAACTAAAACGCTCAACGCGCCATGCTCGGTGCACAGCTCGTCCAAAAGCACGCTCTTATTGTCCAGGTCGTCTTCGTTTTCGCCTTCGACCTGGACGATGACATAATGGCCGTTTTCGCTATGGGGGAGCTTTTCATTGAGGAAGCGCTCAACGCTCCGAATGGTAACATTGTCCATGAACTCCACACAGGTAGGCGTTATCCCGGCTTTGATGAGTTTGGGCACCAGGCCGATGGCCGTATCAATATCCGGGAATACCGCCAGCAAATCGACGACATGCTGCGGCAGCGGCATTAGCTTAAGCGTGATTTTGGTAATGATCCCTAACGTGCCTTCGGAACCGATGATCAGTTGGTCGAGGCGGTAGCCGGTAGTGACTTTTTCCAGGCGGCCGCCCAAAGTTACAATATCGCCGCGCGGCGTTACCACCTCAATTGAATATACCTGGTCGCGGGTTGTGCCGTATTTTACCGCCCGGTTGCCGCCGGCATTGGTGGCCACATTCCCGCCAATGAAGCAACTGTCGCCACTGCACGGGTCGCCGGCGTAGAACAGCCCAACCTCACGGGCGGCATTTTGGACATCGTCAGTTCGGACACCGGGTTCCACCACCATATACAGGCTGTCAGTATTGATTTCCAGGATGCGGTTCATCCGCTCCAGGCTGAGGACAATGCCGCCGTACACCGGTACGGCGCCGCAGGCTAGGCCTGTGCCCGCCCCGCGGGGTACGATGGGAATAAGCTCGCGGTTGGCCAGCTTGACAATCTCGGCAATCTCCTGCGCCGTCTGCGGCAGGACGACTACTTCCGGCATATGGTGGTAGCGGCTGTCGGTAACTTCGTCATGGCTGTAGGGGAGCATCTTTTCACCGTCGGTAATGACATATTTTTCGCCGACAATGCCTTTTAGCGCCTCAATAACTGCCGGTGTTACTTTGTTGTATTGAACCATTAGTTCATACCTCCCTATATTTCAAAATTATTATATCAATTCAATGCATTCGTCACTGTGAGTAAGTATAAGTGGCGCTCGTATAGCTAGCCATGGACTGTCCGGCCAATCCGCAGGCGCAGGTTGCCTTCGCCGTCAAAAGTAAATTCCTCCGGTTCCCCGCAAATCTCGATGCCCGGCCGCGCCGCCAGTTCAGGGATTAGCGCTTCCGACACCAGGCATTCGGTTAAAAACAATGTATTCGGGATGATGACGATGCGCAGCTTTTCGGCGGGAATGCCGCTTAGGCTATATAGCGCCGCATCAAGCAGCTTTTCCTCGGTATCAAAATACATGGGAATGGCCGCCCGCACGACAAACGTGCTGGTCAGACAGTTCAGGTAGGTACTGTGCCGGTCCATTTTGTCCACCAGCTTCTTGGTAACAAAGTCGGCCAGCCCGATACCGGTAGCGTTGCCGTGGGATTCATGCGACAAATCGAGGACGGCAATCCGCTTGATGAACGGTTTTTCCGGCTCAGGCACGCCCTGAATGCGGGCCCTGCCGATAATATTGGTATCGATGCCGGTGCCGCTGTAGTTCTTGCCCATCTCTTCAATAATCAATAGATCGAGATTGTCAGCCGGCAAGGCCGGCATAAGGCTTTTAGAATAAGCCAGCAGGTCGCTTTCTTCGTCAATCATGCCCGCCGGCGACACAGCGCGGATGAGGGCCGTTTCTTCGTAGGCATTTTCGATTATCGCCAGCCCGCCCAGGATGGGCAGTTTCGCCAGCAGCACCTCCCCGATTTCAACGAGTAACCGGGGCAACTCGGCGCTGCCGAAACCGTGGAACTGCTGAGCGCCCAGCGGGCCGCCGAGGCCGACGACCAGCTTCTTAATTAGGCCACTCTCCACTTTTCCTTTAAACGATGTATGGGTTTTAACCCGGTTGATGACCAAGATGCCGTCAACTTCCAGGGCAGATTTCAAGATATAGGCCGGAATGCCTTCGCGGGTATGGCCAATTATTTCATTGATGGCACAGGGAACTATCGGCGCCCCCATCGCCTCTTCGGTTATGCCAAGCCCCGCCAACACCTCGAGCTGACCGGCCTCAGTTCCTCCGCCATGACTGCCCATCGCCGCCAGCAGTATGGGCTGGGCACCCAGCGACCTGACGTATCCAATGGCCGCCTTGAGAATGGTCAGGATGTTCTGGATACCCCGACTGCCGACGGTAATGCCGACCGTTTGCCCCGGCTTTATCCGGTCTCCCAGGCTCAATTTGGCCAGCTCAGCTGTTGCCACGGCGCTAGCATCGTCGACCCGCGGCCGGGCAAAGGTCTGTTTTATGCGCACCATTTTCGGCAATTTTGCCATATTAACCGTCTCCCTTTCTATCCAAGTTTATTTACATTATTATTCATTATTATAGCAGGCCGATCCATTTCCACCAGGTAAAGGCGGTAACAATCCACAATCCCCAGATAATAAGTGCCAACACGGCCGACGACTTGATTTGCTCGGTAACGGTATAATAGCCTGTGCCGAACATAATGATGTTGCCCATGGTATTAAAGGGTAGAAAGAGGGCGTAGGCCATCATGATCGCCAGCGGCAGCACAAAGGCTACGACATTGAAACCCAGCGTCTGGGCAAGACCGATATAGATGGGGATCATGACACCGGCCATGGCCGTTGTCGTCGACCAGATGACATGGCTGAAAATGCTGAAGCCGATCAAAATGATGAGCAGCGGCATCATGGGGATATTCTGAAGCCCGAGGGCAGCCAGCAGCGTTTTTATCAGCCACTCGAAGGCCTTAGTCTTCATCAGGGCGCCGCTTAGGGTCAGCACGCCGCCGAAATAGACAAACAGCTCCCATGGCAGGGATTTTTCCGTTTCCTTCCAATCAAGGACGCCGATTTTCGGCATAAAGATAAGCAACGATACCAGGAAAGCCACCATTGTGGAGTTAAATTTATGGAAAATATCTGTAGACCATAAGACAAGGGCGATAAAAAAGTAAAGAATGGCTTTCTTTTCCCGGACGGACATCGGCCCCATAGCGGCAAGCTCCTGCTTGATATACTCGACGCCGCCGGGCAGGGCCGCCACTTCCGGCGGATACATCTTGAGCAACAGCCGTCCCGTAAGATACAAAATAATAATGTTGGTCGGCACCGCCGCCAGTGCCCAGTAACTCCAAGTGGTATATACTGACGCCCCCGCCGCAGCCGCAATCATGCCGACCGCCACAGGGTTGGGAATGGTGCCGGTAAGAAAGGCCGACCCGGTGATATTGGACGTAAACGTCCCAGCCAACATTAAGGCTTTACCGAAATTGCTCCGTCCGGGCACGGCCCGGTAGGCTTCGGCAATGCCCTCCACAATGGGCAGCATGGCCGCCGTGCGGGCAGTATTAGAAGGCGTCAGCGGGGCGATTAAAAAGTTGGCCAGCATGGAAGCATAAACCGCCCCCGCCGGTGTGCGCCCCCAAATGCGCATCATGTAGAGCGCCAGCCGTTTGGCTACCCCTGATTTGGTCATGGCGATAGAAATAACAAAGCCGGTCACTAACAGCCACAGCGACGACGAGGCAAAGCCACCTACAGCGAAATCGGCGTTCCGGATGAGGTTGCCCGCTTTGTCCAGTTTGCCGTCAGGGTTGCCGACCCAAAAGTATAATAATGTAATAATGGCAAAGGTGCTTACGGCAAAATTGATGCCGATGGTTATCCAGGCGACCACCGCCCCGCCGAAGATCGCCAGCAGTTTATGCTGGGTAACGGTCATGGACGCCGGCGTGGGGATTGCCCAAATAGCAAGTCCGGTTAAAATTGCGGCAATTAAGCCATACTTTTTGCCCCATTCCTCAAATTGGTTGGCCATACACCTATCCTCCTTTGTCAATTTTTTGTCGGAGCGATGTCCTCATTGCGCCAGAACCTGCCGACCGGGATTAAGACGCCCCCTGCCAGTCCGGCCCTCATTTTGATGTTATTGCGAATATTTAAGCTAGTACATCATTTTCTGACGAGCGCCAAAAAATCGGGACCGAAATACCTGAAAGCGGATACAAAAAACCACAAGCAAACGACAATCCGACTGCTTGTGGTTTTACGACATTTTGTTAAAACTGAATATATTCTTTGAGCTTTTTGGCATAAATGCGGCCCACCGGCACCTCTACCTCTTCCTTGCCCTCCAGCGTCAGCATATAGCCGCGGTGAAACCACGTAGCGAGCTGTTTGATTCGGTCAACATTAACAATATAGTTGCGGTGACAGCGAAAAAACTGACGACTATCCAATATTTCCTCGTATTCCTGCAAAGTATGTTTTGCCGCATATTTTGTCCCGTCAACAGTCTGAATGTAAACCATGCGGTTCTTGGCAAAAATAACCTGAATCCGCTCCACATCGATGACTTCCAGCCTGTCCCGCCCCTCAACGCACAGTTTGCGAAGATGCTGCGGCGCTTTGGGAAGCATCTCTGGCTCAACCCCCGACGCAGCATGCCGTCTGCGCATAAGCCGCTCTATAACTTTTTCAATATCCTGCTCGTCAAAGGGTTTAAGTATATAATGCAAAGCATTGACTTCAAACGCTTCAACGGCAAATTCGCTAAAAGCGGTGATGAAAACCACGTGCGGCGGATCTTTCAGGCTAGACAGGCGGCGGGCTACTTCCAGACCGCTCAGCCCAGGCATCCGGACATCCAGAAATACGGCGTCAGGTTTCACTGACCCAACCATGGCCAGCGCATCTTCCCCGTTATAGCAAACACCGACAACCTCGGCCGCCCCCTGTTCTTCCAGCAAGTATTTCAACTCGCGGCACATAATTTCCTCGTCGTCCACGATGAGAACTTTCAGCTTCACGCCACCACCCCCGCTCGCACTTCAGGCAAACGAATAATCACTCTCGTACCCTCTTTTTCCGCACTCTCAATACGCAGGCCATATCTATTTCCATAAAGTATTTGCAATCGTTTATGGACATTATATAGGCCAATCCCGCCGCTCGTTTCCCTTTTCGCTGCCGAAAACCCTACACCGTCGTCTTCGACCGCAATACATAAGTCGTCTTGGTCTTTCCACGCGCGCAAGACAACTGTGCCACCGGTTTTTTTCGGTGATACACCATGCTTTACGGCATTTTCCACCAGGGGCTGGAGCGAAAACACCGGCACCCGGCAGTCTAAAAGTTCTTCCGGGATATGTTCGAAAAATCTCAGTCTGTCCTGGAACCGTTCGCACTGAATACGGACATAAGTGCGAACGGTTTCCAGTTCTTCCCGCAGACTTATTATTTCTTCTTCCCGATTCAAGACCTTGCGCAAAAAATCGGATAAGTCCTTAATCAGGGCCCGCGCCGCACTCGGATCTATCCGGGTCATCGCCCTGATGGTGCCTAGTGTGTTAAATAAAAAGTGGGGGTTAATCTGGGCTTTAAGCATATTGTACTCAGCTTGGGCAAGTAGCATCTGCTGCTCAACAAGCTTGCGCTGGGCCAATTGAAGGCTCAAAAAATCGGCAATGCCCCGAATCAGTTCGGCTTCATAGGACGAAATAACTTCGTTGCCGGATTTGTAAAGTTTAATGGAACCAACGAGCTCGTCACTGACAATGAGCGGCACAGCTACTACGGCCGTAAGCTGGCATCCCTTGTCAGGACAGCCTACTTCATTTTTATTATTGATGATTATCGTCCGGCGGTCCTTAATGGCTTGTTTAGTGGCTCCCGTCAAAATTGGCTGGCCGGGCCGATGATGATCGGCGCCTGCGCCGACAAAGGCGAGCACTTTTTCCGTATCAGTGATCGCCACCGCGGCCGCGTTTGTTTCACGGTAAATAATCTGCGCCACATTGCCGGCAGTATCATTGTTCAACCCTTTATGCATAAAGCCGCTTGTCTGCTGCAGCATCCGAATGGCCTGCTGAGCCGATCGGGCCTGAGCTTTTTCCTGTTCGGCGAAAACGTCGCGAACAATATATATGAAGAGCCCCACCGCCAGGCTGTTCGCGGTAATGGTTGGAAGTGCGATGACTTTTTCCAGTTCCCAGGCCGCGGAAAATGGCTTGGACAGGGTTAAAACCAAGACCTTGAGCACAATTTCGCAAAGCAACGCCGTCGCTAACGCCACCTTTAAGTTGATACGCTGCGCCCCGCATTTTTTGTGAACCAACCCGCTGATGCAACCGGCGACAATATTGGCCAGCACCGCCGCCCACATCGTGAAGCCGCCCATAAAGTAGCGCGGGATGGCGCCGATAATGCCGGCGCCGATGCCTACCAGCGGCCCGCCCAGTAGTCCTCCGGCCACCGGGCCGACGATACGGGTATTGGCAAACGACCCCATTACCGGGATGCCGATCCAATTGCCGAAAGCGGAAAAAGCCCCAAATACCATAGCCAATATTATTCTGTCGAGCAGCCGGTATTCCGATGCCGTTAGGGTGCGGCGGATGGTAGGAAGCCGGGTAGTCAGGTACGCCCCTATCCCTACCAGAGCAACATTCCTGACAATATCCCACAGCAGCGGCCCAATATTAGGCAAAGCTATCACCTCGCCTGCCTTTTCTTAGTATAATTCTATAGTTTCGCAAAAATTATTACTTGTCCTGCCTTATTGAGTCTTACTGACAGGGAAGCTTATTTTAAAAGGCGCCAATATAAAAAGCCTGCAACATTAAATATTGCAGGCTCTGATATTTACCAAGCAGCCACTACGCCGTCGGCCCGCGGCTCGGTGCCTCCCGCTAGCACTCCCTGGTCATCACGCCAGATAATTTGCCCGCGTCCCATAGTATGATTGCCTACGGTCCGCTTAATATCATGTCCCATACGCTGCAGCGCCTCGGCCAAATACTCGGGAAAAGCGTGCTCAACTTCAATGGTTTTTCCTTCTGTCCACTGCCAACGTGGCGCATCAAGCGCAGCCTGTGGATTAAGGCCAAAATCAACAGTGTTCATAACAACCTGAACATGTCCCTGCGGCTGCACAAATCCGCCCATGACGCCAAAAGGCCCTATCGCTTTTCCATCTTTGGTCAAAAAACCCGGAATAATCGTATGATAAGGTTTCTTGCCTGGCTCAATGCAGTTGTCATGCTCCGCATCAAGGGAGAAGTTATTGCCCCGGTTATGCAGGCTAATGCCTGTTCCTGGAACGACCAACCCAGAGCCGAAGCCCATATAGTTGCTCTGGATATATGAAACCATATTGCCTTCACCGTCAGCCGTGGCAAGGTAAACCGTGCCACCCTTTGGCGGTTGTCCGGGCGCAGGCGTAAGCGCCTTATCGGTAATTAGTTTTCTTCTTTCTGCCGCATAAGCGTCAGACAACAGGTCTTCCACTCTTACTTTCATTTTGGCTGGGTCTGTTATATACTTCATACCGTCGGCAAAGGCCAGCTTGATAGCTTCAAACTGCTTATGATAGGTATCTACCGCTTCTTTCGCCGCAAAATCAAAGCCTTTAAGGATGTTCAAGGCCATTAAGGCTACCAGGCCGTGTCCATTGGGCGGGATTTCCCATACATCATAACCCCGGTAATTAACCTTTATGGGTTCTACCCACTCTGGCCGGTAAGCGGCTAAATCTTCTTGCCGCAAGTAACCACCATACCGCCGGGAAAAAGCATCAATTTTTTCGGCTAGCTCACCCCGGTAAAACGCTTCAGCTTTCGTTTCGGCAATTAGCTGCAGCGTCCGGGCATGGTCAGGACTGCGCCAAATTTCTCCGGCCGCTGGCGCCCGTCCTGCCGGGGCAAAAGTCTCAAACCAATACTTAAATTCTTCACCGGACAGCGCTTTGTACTGGTCGAACCCCAGCTTCCAGAGCTTGCTGATCACCGGCGACACAGGATAGCCGTTTTCCGCATACTCGATCGCAGGCCGTAGCACCTCGGTGAGCGGAAGTTTGCCGAACTTTCGGGATAGTTCCGCCCAGGCCGACGGCGCTCCCGGAACGGTAACCGGTATCCAGCCAAACGCCGGCATTTTCTGGTAGCCGGCTTTTCTAATAATATCGGCCGATATTCCCCGCGGGGCCGGCCCGCTGGCATTGAGTCCATGAAGCTGCCCGTTCGTCCAAACTAAGGCAAAAGCATCGCCGCCTATTCCGTTAGAAGTGGGCTCGACCACGGTAAGACAAGCGGCGGTTGCAATCGCCGCATCAATTGCATTGCCCCCGCGCTTGAGCATGTCCAGACCGGCTTGGGCCGCTAACGGCTGAGTTGTGGCCACCATCCCTTTTCTGGCATACACCACGCTGCGGCGTGAAGGATATGGATTATATAACGCATCGTATTGCCCCATAGTTTCTCCTCCTTATATTTGCCTGTTGAAACCGGTATTGCCGGACTAGCCTTGCCACCCGATCAGCTGCAAGACCGTTATCGCGACGGCTCCCAGAAGCAGCTGGACGGTCAAAACCGGCAAAAACCATTTGGCGTAACGCAATTTGTCCACTACAAAAAATACTTATATTTAAATTATAGCACATATCAATGTAAAATTTAGTAATTTTATGAATGAATTATTCAATTTAAAATTAAAAAACCGGAGCAAGGTTCACTTAGTCCTACTCCGGCAATATTTTTTTCAGTTCATCATGGCAAAAGCATTTTGACAAACAAATTACATTCGCAAAATTAACTCTTTTATACCCGTCAGCACTTCTCCCGCTTTTTCCCGTATTACCCATGCCGCTGCATCATCCAGCGGCGTGCTATCACTGTTAATGATAAGCAGTTTAGCGCCCTGTTCGACTGCCAGTTGCGGCAGGTAATTAGCTGGACTGACAACAAGCGACGAGCCGATGACCACAAAAAAATCCGCTTTACGGCTCCACCGGACAGCCTCATTCCATGCGGTATCGGGCAGCGACTCACCGAACAAAACGACATCAGGCCGTAGCTGCCCTTGGCACCGGGGACAATAACACTCGCTCCCATGACGGTAGCGCCCTGCTTTATAATCTTCTTCCCAAGTATCATTATGGGGTAACATTTGTCGGCTGTCATATTGGCTACCGCACTTAATGCAGCTTACTGTTCGTAACGTACCGTGGAGTTCTGCAACCCCTTGCGAACCAGCCCGCTGATGCAGCCCGTCGACATTTTGTGTAACCAGCTTTGTTACAAAGCCGGCCTGCGCTAGTTCTGCCAACGCCAAATGGCCGGGGTTTGGCTGAACTTCCCACAGGCGGGCAATTCGCCATTGATAAAAAAAGTAAAACTCATCAGGCTTAGCCTTTAGCGCCGCCAACGTGGCAAGCGTCTCCGGCCGGTCTTTCCATAAACCCTGTTTCGAGCGAAAATCCGGCAAACCCGACTCAGTGCTCATGCCGGCGCCGGTAAAGACAACAATATTGTTGGCACTGCGCCAGGCTGCGGCAATTTCTCTAAGAACTTCTTGGTCCACAGTCGTTCCCCCCTTTGCAATTCGATGCTATGCTAACGCTATATAAAAATATAATACAACAAAAGGCTTGCGCCAAGTGCAGTGCCAGCTCATTTTGCCTTTTGAACCAGCCGCGGCTGTGGTATACTGTGATGTATACTGACTGACCAGGCTGTTAAAATACGCCGAAGAGCTGGAGGAAGAACTCACCCCGGAAGACATCGCCACTATTGAAAAGGGCAAGGCCCAAATAGCGCGCGGGGAGAGTGTAGAAATGTCTTACCCGCAAACACCAAGGAGAAAATTAGCTTGAATACGTCGGTGCAACGGATGCCCTTCTCTTTACCACCATTAAACTCCCCAAAGGCGGCCTGCCTATCATGCCATCTTACTCCATTACAATATAATCACAATAAAAATCGTGACTAAACACTTACCACATCCCCGCTGGCTGTTTCGCCAAATAAACAAAAACTCCCGGCAAAAATACCGGGAAGTTATTTGCGCTGCACAACAAACCTATTTTTGCATACCGGCTTGGCGCACAACTTCAAACAAGCGCGTATTTAAAAAGATTTTTTCCTTGCCAATCTTTTGCGACACCAAAAAACCCTTTTCTTCTAGCGCCGCCAAATACCCGGAAGCGGTTTTCCGCGAAACGTTAAGCCCCCTTTCGATATATGGAATCTTAGTGTAAAATTCATAAAACAATAAATCTATCAATTCCCTTGAATAAATTTTGGGAAGTGCCTGTTTAACGTCTTCAGCTGTTTTCTCCATAACGCTATTTATCTTCTTTATCAGTAACAATGTCTCCTCGGCGGTCTGCTCCACACCTTCCAGCATAAACAGTACCCATTCTTCCCAATTGCCCTTTGTCCTGACCTCTTGCAGTAATCTATAATATGCCGATTTGTTCCGGATAATATATTTGCTGAGATAAAGGATAGGACTATCCAGCAACTCTTTTAAGACAAGATACAAGACATTTATTATCCGGCCTGTCCGGCCATTGCCGTCATAAAACGGATGTATCATTTCAAACTGATAATGGACAACAGCTAACTTAACGAGTGGATCAATGTTATCAAAATCGTCGTTTATGTACCACTCAAGGTTAGTCAAAAAGAATAATATTTCCTTTTCGCCACTTGGCGGAGTATATACCACTTCCCCGGTAGCGGCATTTTTCAGCACGGTACCCGAAAGCTTTCTTATCCCGGCCCTGTTATTTTCGATCAACTGCTGAATTTCAATGATCATATTGGTTGTCAGGAGTTGTTTTTCCTTCACCAGCTTATAACCATGCCAAAGTGCGGTTCTATAGTTTACCACCTCTTTTGCCGCCGGGTTGTTATAATTCTCAAGCGACATCGCTTTAAACAGTTCGTCATGCGTGGTAATAATATTTTCGATTTCGGAGCTATCTTTGGCTTCGTTAATAGTTACAGCGTTAATAAGAATATTTTTATTTGGTATCATATCAGCAAATCCTTTAAGCTCCGCCAACGCTCTATGCGACCTTGCCAGTTGCTTTAACACCATCTTGGTTTCAAGCTCCGCTTCTGGCGGTAAAAGCTTTACTTGATCCATACAGCTTCACCTCTCTCTATTCCCATTATATACCAGGTAACGTTCTATCTCAATAAAATATGAGTAAAAAAATAAAAAAATTACCCATGTTACAAGAACATGAGTAACTTCTTCCCGTGTTTCTATTCTGTAAGCCAGATCAACATTATAAAGTTATAATCATGAAATTCGGCTACAAACATCTCTCGTTCAACGTTAGATAACGTATTCTTCAATAATATGCCTCTTTGGTGCACAATAATTTGGCCGCCACTTCTAACTTGAGTCATAGGCGGCGGTTCAATACAACAGTCAAACATAATGAAACTCGGCTTAAACTCGGTAACAAATGGGGACAAAATGGAGGCCATCCTCCAACAGACAATCGAACAGGCCAAAAATAAAAAGCAGGCATGACCAGCCTGCTTTAGTCTTTTATCTATTAATATTAGGTTTTATTGGCACCCGTTTTTAAAAGATTGTCACTAACTATCACCAACTTTACATAATAAAAGGCCTTGCGACATCCGCAAAGCCTTGATTTTCCTGGTGGAGACGATGGGATTCGAACCCACGACCTCATGAATGCGAACCATGCGCTCTCCCAACTGAGCTACGTCCCCACACCAATTGATTTCACGACACATATTATATTATATTTCCCGCCTGCCTGCAAGGTTCTTATACTAATTTAATTCTTTGCCTTTGGTTTCCGGCAGCAAGAAGTAGACGTTGACGGCGGCGGCGACGTAGATGAAGGCCAACAGCGCCAGTGCGCCAGAAAGACTGTATTGAGCGGCCAAGATGCCGATAACGAGAGGAGCGAAACCGCCCACGGCCCGGCCGGTATTAAAAATGAAGTTTTCTGCGGTGGAACGGGCTTCCGTGGTATAGTTTTCCGACAACAATGCGCCGTAGCCGGCCATCATGCCATTGCAGAAGAAGCCGAGAATAGCGCCGCCAATTAAAAGGTGCAGTGGGTCGGACAAATTGGCATACACCCACACCGCGGCCGCGGAAGCCAGTTGGAAGGCCATATAAGTTGGGCGGCGGCCGATTTTATCGGCAATATAGCCGAAGACGGCAATCCCCAAAATCATCCCTAGAACGGTGGCCACCATCCACATGCTCGTTTTGTTCAGCGTCAGCCCATGCTGCTTCATCAATACCGTGGGCAGCCAGACCATGATGCCGTAGTAACCCGTGTTCTGCACACTGGTCATCACCGTAAGAGCCAGCGTGGTCGTTGCCGTACGGCGATCGGCAAACAGATGCAGCAGTGGGAACTTGGTGGTCTTGTTGTAAAACGCCTGTTCCTCGGCAGTCAAGGGTAACTTGGCCGCAATTTTGGCCTGAAGGGCCTTTTTCTTTGCCTGTGTTGCCAGCCAGATGAGCGGTTCAGCCAGACCATAGCGTGCCCAGGCAGCGAACAGGGCCGGCACCGCGCCGACCAGGAAAACGGCCCGCCAGCCAAAGGCCGGTAGTACATAGGCGCTGACCAAAGCGGCAGCCACCACGCCGAGCTGCCAGCCGACAGCCACTGCCCCGGTCGCCCGCGCCCGCTTTTCTTTCGGCCACGTCTCGGTGACAAGGGTCATGCCGATGCCAAACTCGCCGCCCAAGCCCAAACCGGCCAGAAAGCGGTAAATGTTGAGTTCCAGGAAGCTGTCGGCAAAGGCCGTTAGGCCGGTGAAAACCGAGAAAACCAGAATGGTGAGGGAAAAGACACGCACGCGCCCGATATAGTCAGCCAAAATGCCAAAGCCATAACCGCCAAGCACCGCGCCGATCAGGGTCACCGTGGCCACCAACCCGCCCTCGGCGAGGGTCAGGCCGAAAGCACCGATGATCGCTGTCATGACAAAGGACAGGATAAGCATATCCAAACCATCCATTGCGTAGCCTAATACGGAAGCAAGCAGTACTTTCCAGCGGTAGCGGCTGCCGCCATCCGCCGCGCTGGCCTGGGTTAAGCTTTGGGGCAAGAAACGGGGGGGTTGTTGCTCGATAACCTTGACGTGGGTTTCCATACCTTCTCCTCCTCGTTTTTGGTACCGAGGCAAGCGAAAAAGGCTTCCTGTCAGTCGCACTGACAAGAAGCCTTTTTAGTATGCAAAAGCGCCAACAAGCTGCAATCTTAGTTACGCCGCCTACCTTGTCAGCCTCACAGGACTGATTTAAAGGTACCAATAATATTGATTTTGTGTTTATTATGCCACGCCGCCCCGCCCGCTGTCAACCCTGCCCTTATGGCAACCAAGTACGGCGTAAAGTACTGGCTAGATTGTTCTACTAGCTTTTATGCCGACTGTTCATAAAATCATTATTTCGGAAAATGGGAGACAATGTTTTCACACCTGGTTTTTGCCGCGGCTTCAAATTTTGCGCAAACTGTTTTAATGCAGCGCCATAACCATCCCGTTGTATTATTAGCCGGCCAAGGCTATAAAAAGCCAGTTTTTCCTGCTAAAATGAAACTTTCTTTCTGTAACAGATAAGCTATAATTTACTCTGTAAAACAAAGCAAAGCCGAATTCCGTATGGAAGCGGAGGACCCACCTTTTTGGGGTGAATTCTGCCACAAGCAGAAAGGATGTTTACCTCTCTTGCCATCCTAACCCGACAGCTAACTTCGTAGGCTAAAGCAAAGAGGTCGAAAGGCCATATATGGTCTTTTCTTTTTATGGAGGAAACAGTTGTTATGGCTATTAAAAAAACTCTGTTGGAAGCCGAAATTAACGATGCCTTTATTAAGTTTCAGCGCAGCCTCATTGGCCGCGGACCTACGGAAGCCAAGACTTATATTATTGATGATATGGTCTTAATCCGCCTAAAAGGCGTTCTGACGATCGAGGAAACCCATCTTGTCAAAACCGAAAAAGGGCGGCAAATAGTTAAACAAATGCGGCAGATTCTGCGCGAGACATTTAGCGAAGACGCTGAAAACCTGGTAGCCCGCCTCACCGGGTGCCGGGTGGTCAGCAGCCACAGCGACATTAGCACGAAAACGGGCGAGCGGGTGGAAATATATATTCTTGACACAAATTTAGAAAAACAACTCCGTGATGAAGAAAAAACCAAAGTGGACACATAGCTGGCGGACAAAACGCAGAAGCTGCACAGCTTAGGCGATTTGTAGGCCGGTGCGCGAGTAACAGCCGGGCGGCTTATATTGGCCGCAAAGGTCTGGTTGCTTACGCACCGGTTTGCTTTTTATTGAATAACTTCGGGAATACTGTGTTAACAACAATAGGTATAATGGAGGTTGTTGATAGTTTTATGATGCGTGAAATCAGGCGTTTGCTAATTGGCAGACCGCTGCATAATCAAGAGCTTAGTCACGAAAAGCTTCCCAAATGGAAAGCTCTGGCAATTTTTTCATCTGATGCCCTCTCTTCGGTTGGTTATGGTCCAGAACAGATTATGCTGATGCTTGCGGTTCCGGGGGTATTAGCGTATGGCTATATCGGGCCGGTCGCCTTTGCTATCCTTGTCTTACTGGCTATTGTAACTGTTTCCTATGTACAGGTAGCCAAAGCTAACCCCGGCGGTGGCGGCTCCTACTCCGTAGCCATTACTAACCTTGGTGAGTTGCCGGCCTTAACGGCAGCAGCGGCTCTATTTGCCGACTATTCCCTTACTGTAGCAGTAAGTATTTCCTCGGGTACAGAAGCAATCGTATCTGCCTTTCCCCAGTTAGTCCCCCATGCCTTAACAATTGATTTAGCCGTGTTATTTGGTATATTGATGTTAATCAATCTGCGCGGCGTACGCGAATCATCCAATGTTTTTGTCTTTCCTACGTATGCTTTTATTCTGGGAATGTTAGGGCTTATTGCGGCAGGTGTTTATCAGGCGTTTACGCAGCCAGCGCCACTCATCCCGCCCGCATCTGCCGCTAAGCAATGGGACTGGGCAGTAGCCTTTCTGATCCTGCGAGCCTTTGCCTCTGGCTGCAGTTCTATGACCGGGATCGAAGCCATTTCCAACGGCGTACCCATGTTTAAAAAACCGGAAATCCGCAATGCAACAATCACAACTTATTGGATGTCGGCGATCCTTGCCGTCATGTTCGCCGGAATTTCCTTTTTGATTATGCATTATCACATCATGCCGGTGCCTGATGTTACGGCACTCTCGCAGGTGGCCGAGTTAACCTTCGGTCGCAATTGGGCGTATTACTATGTTCAATTTACCACCATGCTGGTACTATATCTGGCCGCCAACACGGCTTATAACGGCCTGCCGCCCTTACTCTCCATTTTAGCAAAGGATGGCTATATGCCCCGTTATCTTGGCGCCAGAGGCGAACGGCTCAGCTTTTCCAACGGAATAATTCTTCTCAGCGTCATAGCCGGCCTGCTAATCACTATTTTCCACGGCAACACCGAACATCTAATTTCTTTGTATGCCATTGGCGTCTTTCTTTCGTTTACCATCGCTCAAGTCGGTATGGTTGTTTACTGGCGCCGCGAGAAAAGCAAAGGCTGGACCAGGCGAGCAATTTTAAATGGAGTAGGGGCCATCGTCACTGGTACCGTTGTGTTGGTCATCGCTATTACCAAATTCTTTTATGGCGCCTGGCTGGTGCTTATTTTCATTCCGACAATGATTTATATTTTTAAAAAAGTCCGTCACCACTACAACGATATGTCAGAACAGCTCCAGCTGCCGCCTGAATATACCAATCCTGCCAGCTTGCAGCACCCCCAAGCTAAGAACTTGATCATCGTACCAGTAGCCAGTATTACCCGCGTGGTAGCCCAATCACTCCAGTACGCCAAAACGCTTAGTCCCGATATCCTGGCAGTGCACATTGCTACCGATGACGAAACAGGTCGTAAATTTAAAGAAAAATGGGAGAAATGGAATCCCGATATCCGCTTGGTTATTATTTACTCTCCTTACCGGTTGGTAATTAAGCCATTGCTGGATTATATTGAACAGCTTGAAAGAACCAAGGCGCCGTCTGATTTTATAACCGTCCTGATCCCGGAATTCGAAACAAAAAAGTGGTGGCACAGATTGCTCCATAACCAAACGGGCTGGGTTTTGCGGACGCTGCTTATCTTAAAAGAAAACGTAATTGTCGCTACTATTCCTTATCACCTACAAAAATAAAATCGGCAACCAATAGCTAAAAGCATTGGCTTATAAGACCCATTTTGATATATTTTATAAAAAATTTTTATAGACAAATTTTACCTGCCAGATTATACTGAATTTAGCAAGTAGTATAACTTGCTGGTTATACCCGAGTGAGGGAGGGAAAAAACATGGCCTCTTACAATCCGGTGAACGAGGCTGTAATTGCAGAGCTGAAAAAGATCGTCGGGGAGAAATATGTGTGGACCACCCCCGAGAAGATGGAGCCCTATTCCCACGACGAAGTAACCGACCCCAAATATGTGAAAATGCCGGAAGCAGTGGTCCTGCCGGCCAATGCGGCGGAAATCGCCGAAATTATTAAACTTGCCAACCGCGAACGCATACCCGTTGTCCCACGGGGCGCCGGCACCGGCCTGGCCAGTGCCGCCGTGCCATTCAAAGGCGGCATCGTCCTGTCGTTGGAGCGGATGAATAAAATTTTGGAAATTGATACCATTAATATGTTTATGGTCGTTGAACCAGGCGTAACCACCGAGGCGGTGCAAAAAGCGGCCAACGCCGCCGGTTATCTCTATGCCGGCGATCCGTGCAGCGGCGACAGTTCCTTCATCGGCGGCAATGTTGCCACCAATGCGGGCGGCAATAAGGCGGTCAAATACGGTACCACCCGCCGCCAGATATACGGTCTGGAGATTGTCACTCCCGAGGGGGAAATTGTCACCCTGGGCGGCAAATGCATGAAAGATTCCACCGGCTATAGTCTCGTCAACCTGATTATTGGCTCAGAAGGCACCCTGGGCGTCATTACCAAGATATATCTGAAGCTGATGCCGCTTCCCAAGGAACAGATTGACCTGCTGGCCGTATTCCCTGATCTTACGACCGCAATCGGGGTCGTACCAAAAATCATGGCCGCCGGTATCACGCCCACCTGCGTTGAGTTCATGGACAACGAAACCATCAAGTGCTGCGAGGAATTTTTGCGGGAAAAACAGCCCCACAGCGATAATGGCTATTATATTATCATTAAGCTGGAAGGCGAAAATGAAGAACAACTTGAAGAACAAGCGGCCACCATTGACGAACTGTGCAGCGAAAACGGCGCTATGGCCGTGCTGGTCGCCGACCCGGCGAAAATCTGGAAAGCGCGCAAGGCGTTCGCCGAGGCCGACCGCGCCCGCAGCCTAGTTTTCTCCATGGAAGACATTGTCGTTCCCATGAGCGAAATCCCCAAAGCTGTTGAGCAAATCGCCGCCATCGGCCGCAAACATGGCGTAACCATGCACTGCGCCGGCCATGCTGCTGACGGCAATATCCACGTCAATATCCTCAAAGATAAGATGAGCGATGAAGAATGGAACCGCGTTCTGCCGGCCGTCCAGGAAGAACTGTATACGCTGGTTTACAGCTTAGGCGGTAAACTGTCCGGTGAACACGGCATCGGCTACAAGCGGGTCAAATTGCTTGAAAGGTTTGCTAGCCCGGTAGAAATCAAGATGATGAAAGCGATTAAGCAAGCGCTCGACCCCAACCTCATCCTCAATCCCGGCAAAGTTATTGACATTTAAATTGAGAGATTTTCATATTTTGCAGCCCAGATAAATCAAGGGTTCTGAAGACAATAAAAAGGACTTCACCCCCAGAATTGCCGAATTTATCAAGTGACAAAACAATCCAAATCCAGCAAATGGAGGTTGAAGTCACTATGTATATTCGGCAAAAACCCTTATTTTCCTTCGATACTCTTATGCAATATCAACCCAAAACTCGTCTGGCGATGGTTTTTGAAAGTATTGATCTTCACCCCTTGTTAAAGACTTTACCAATAAAATCTATCCGCGGCCCTAAAGGATATAGTTCAGCCGCATTAATAAAAGCCTTTCTTGCAATGAGGTTATGTTCCATTCCTACCGTCACATTACTGGTCGAGCGCTTAAAAACTGACTTGGTTTTTCGCTACGAATGCGGCTTTTCACTAGAGCAGCCTGTACCATCATTAGCTACATTTAGTCGTTTCTTTCAAAAGATAGCTGAGACAGATAGCCTACAAGTGCTATTCTCTGCTTTGGTAGATACCGCCATTCAAGACAAGGTCATATCTGGTGAAGTTGTTGCAATCGATGCCAGCGCCATCGACTCTTATGAAAAACCTGTTCCTAAAAAGGAGCTAAATAGCAATGGCGACAGTGCTACCTGGGGTGCTAAGCTAGATACCCATGGTAATCAACATGTATGGTTTGGCTATAAACTACACCTGGCAGTTGACACCAAAAGCGAATTACCTATAGCCGTCAAAGTCACTCCTGCCAATCGGAACGATGTCACACAGGCTATCCCTTTAATGGATGAAATCAAGCACCAGCCAAAGTACTACTGCATGGATATGGGCTATGATGCCAAAGATGTTTATCAAGCCGCATATGAGCGCCAAGCACAAGCCATTATCCCTCTCAATCGCCGGAAAGAAAAATTACCGCCCGAAGGAATGGACGAAAATCGTACTCCAACATGCTCCATGGGTTATCCGATGGTTTACTGGGGGTGTGAAAGAGAAAAAGGAATATTAAAGTTTCGGTGTCCCCATGTATGTGGCAAAGTTAATTGTCCTAACGGGAGTGCATGGTGTTCACCGTCTAACTATGGCCTGGTTATAAAGAAAAAAGTTGAAGATGATCCGCGCAGCTTCTGTACTCCTCATCGTGGCACACGGGAATGGGAAAAACTTTATGCGGAGCGAACATCGGTAGAACGAGCATTTTCCCGATTGAAGGAGCAGCTTGGAGCAAACACGGTTCGTGTACAGGGAATTAAAAAGGTTACAGCACATCTAATGCTTTGCTGCATTGCTTTACTGGCAGGAACAATAGCGGTTAATCGCCAGATACATCAGCAAAAAGCAGCCTAATTATTGTTTTTCATCTTACTTTTTACAGAATTAGCCCACCATAGGGATAGGTCTACCCTTTTTTAGGATGATATTGGAGCATTTTTGTTAAAAATTGGCTAATTACACTAATAGCTCTTGAATTTGACATCAAAATTGCTTAAAGACATCTCTTTGTGGATAACTTGCGATTGAATTATGCAAAACTCTCAATAATGTTAAACGTATATGGAGATATTCATGCCGATAAATCGGCACCACAAAGATTATCATGCCAACAGTTGGCACCACAAAGAATGAAAACCGTTATTCAACCACAGAGGGCACAGAGGCGCGATATTCATCGCGCGAAGAATTGAATAAAAAATTTTCTCCGTGTCCTCCGCGGTTCCATATAAAATAATTCAAGCGCGACAACTGTCGCGCGCGTAGCCCTTTGCGTTCTTTGCGCCCTTGGCGGTTTAACGCTTTTCAGGGTAGACCCCCATGTCGTTAGCACGATACCAACAAAGAATGAAAACAGGTGTAGAGTTTTCGGAGTAGACGCTGACCATTATTAACAAGCTGGCGCAACAAGTGTCGCTATAGCGGCAGGCGCCGCAAAGAAACTAGCAAGTCTTGGATATCGGCGAAATATAAAAGGACGAGGAAAGGAAAATGGGTATGCTAAAACATTTACGCGTTGGAATTCCGGTTGTGGGCGGAAAAGGCTGGCTTGGCGGCGTTTTGCATATGGAGCTGCATGTCAAGGCGGTAACTTCCCTGCCGCGCGAGGAGCGGCCCCGGCTTTTTCTGGTAATTACCGGTGATACCCTGGACGGTTTTGCCTGCTATCGCCCGTTCGCCGCCTTGTTTGACGGCCTTATTTTCATGGGGGCTGATATTGGCGCGGCGTCTGCCGCTACCGGTCTGCCGCTGATCCATTGCGCGAATTGGGACGATTTATTTTACCGGATCGATTTCCTGTTTCCCGTTAGCTTCAATGTTCTTCCCGGCCGGTGTGCGGCATCATGGATTCACGATTTTCAGCACAAATATTTGCCCGGTTTTTTTTCGGATCAGGACATTGCGCTGCGGGATGAATTATGCCGCCGGATTGCCGACCAGGCACGTTTGGTTTTTTGCAGCAGCCGAGCGGTTGAACGCGACTTTTGGCGCTTTTTCCCTCAGTCGAAAGCCGTGACCAGAGTGCTGTCCCTACGGGTAGCGCCGGAAGCAGAGTGGTATGCTGGCGACCCGGCGGCGGTTCAGGCGAAATACCGCTTGCCGGACCGTTTTGTCCTTTGCTGCAACCAGTTCTGGGTCCACAAAAATCACCGGCTATTGTTTGCAGCAATCGCCCTTTTGCGCCAGGCCGGGCAGGAGGTTCAGCTGGTTTGCACCGGATTGCCCGATGATTTCCGCCATCCGGGCTATCTGCAAGAATTAGAACGCTATATTAACGAGCTGGGCGTCACCGATTTAATCCACATTTTGGGGCAAATACCCCGGCACGACCAAATTCAGCTTATCCGGCGTAGCCTGTTTGTCGTGCAGCCCTCGTTGTTTGAGGGGTTAAGCCTTATCGTTGAGGAGTGCCGGGCCTTAGGCAAGCCCCTTATCCTGTCCGATCTAGATGTCCATCTGGAACATGAATACGGCATTTATTTTAAACGCACCAATGTCCATGACCTGGCTGCCAAAATGGCCGCGCTACTGGCAGTCGCCCGGCCTGGTCCGGACGCTGCGCGGGAAACCGAGGCTAGGCTGCAGGCGGAAGGTTTAGCCGCTGGTTACGGTCAAGCATTCTGTCGGCTGGTTGAAGAGGCAGTGGCGCTTTTTGGGAAAAAGTTGGCGCCAGCGAGATAAGCGCCACAGGCGTGGTACTCGCGCCGGCCGTTGCCTTATCTGGTTTATCCGCCGCCAGTACTGGCAAGGACGATGCAATGCGTGCGCTGGGAGGGGGTAATAACCAATGAAAAAAGCGCTAATTACCGGGATTACTGGCCAAGATGGGGCGTATCTGGCGGAATTTTTACTAAAAAAGGGGTACGAGGTCCACGGCGTCAAACGGCGGGTTTCGCTGTTCAATACCGCGCGGATTGAACAATTGTACCGGGACCCGCATGAAAAGGCTGTAAATTTTTTCCTGCATTACGGCGATTTGACCGACGCCGCCAATCTTATCCGAATTATGCAGGAGGTGCAGCCTGACGAAGTCTATAATCTGGCGGCCCAAAGTCATGTAAAAGTTTCCTTTGAAATGCCGGAATACACGGTCAGCAGCGATGCTATCGGGACGCTGCGGCTGTTAGAAGCTATCCGCATCCTTGGCCTGACGGAGAAAGTGCGCTTTTATCAGGCCTCGACCAGTGAACTATTCGGCAAAGTTCAGGAAGTGCCGCAGCGGGAAACCACTCCCTTTTACCCCAGCAGCCCCTACGCCGCCGCCAAGTTGTATGCCTACTGGATTACCGTCAATTACCGGGAAGCATATAACATCTTTGCCTGTAACGGCATTTTGTTTAATCATGAATCGCCGCTTAGGGGCGAAACCTTTGTTACCCGCAAGATTACGCGGGGTGTGGCCCGCATCAAACTGGGACTAGAGGACACGTTGTATCTAGGCAACTTAAACGCCAGGCGCGACTGGGGGTTTGCCGGCGATTACGTGGAAGCCATGTGGCTGATGCTGCAGCAAGACCGCCCCGACGACTACGTCATTGCCACCGGCGAAAGCCATTCCGTCCGCGAATTCGTCGAGCTGGCTTTTGCCAATGTCGGCATTAAGATTGAGTGGCGCGGCGCCGGCCTTGACGAAATAGGGGTGGACAGTGCTACCGGTCAGGTGCTGGTTAGAGTCGACCCCCGCTATTTCCGGCCCACGGAAGTTGACCTATTGCTGGGTGACGCAGCCAAAGCCAAGGCCAAGCTAGGATGGACGCCGAAAGTTACCTTTCCCGAACTGGTAAAAATGATGGTGCAGGCCGACCTAGAGCAGGCCAACCGGGACGTTTTATGCCGCAGCCATGGTTTTCCAATCAGTAGTTATGCGGAATAATGTAAAAAAGGCGGCTGCCGCCGTATTTTTAACGGCTATAGCCGCCTTTTCCACATGGCTCCGCCTTTAACTTAAGCAGTCTTTAAACCAACGGTAGGTTTTCTCAATTCCTTCGCGCAGGCCAATTTTCGCCTGCCAGCCCAGCCGGTTAATTTTCGTTACGTCAAGCAGTTTCTGAAAAGTGCCGTCCGGTTTCGTTCGGTCGTAAATAATATCACCGTTAAAACCGACGATTTCCCGGATAAGTTCGGCCAATTCCCGAATGGTAATGTCCGTACCGGTTCCCACATTAATAATTTCTTCGCCGTCATAATTTTGCATCAAAAAACAACACGCTTCGGCTAAATCATCGACATAGAGAAACTCGCGCCGCGCCTTGCCGCTGCCCCAGACGGTAACAGCGCTCATGCCGGCTGCTTTGGCTTCATGGAATTTGCGCAGCAGGGCCGGCAGCACATGCGCTGTTTCTAAGTCAAAATTGTCGTTTATGCCGTATAAGTTGGCCGGCATGACCGCAATAAAGTTAGCGTCGTATTGCCGGCGGTAGGCCTGACATAACTTAATCCCGGCAATTTTCGCCACCGCGTACCATTCATTGGTCGGTTCCAATTCGCCGGTAAGCAAATATTCCTCTTTTAACGGCTGGCTGGCGTATTTGGGATAGATGCAGGAACTGCCGAGGAAGAGCAGTTTCTTCACGCCGTAGCAATGGGCGGCATGAATGACGTTCGTCGCGATCGCCAGATTATCATAGATAAATTCGGCGGGATAGCGGTTATTAGCCCAAATCCCGCCTACTTTGGCGGCAGCGAGAAAAACGTATTCCGGGCGGAAGGCGCGGAAAAACGCGTCGACGGCGGCCTGGCAGCGCAGGTCCAGTTCGGCGCTGGTGCGGGTAATAATGTTAACATATCCCTGACTGCGCAGCTGCCGGACAATGGCTGAGCCTGCCAGGCCGCGGTGGCCGGCTATATAGATCTTTGCATCTTTGCGCATAACGTTACCTCCCTCTCCCTTTTAGCCCCTGGCTGGGCTTTTGCCACTTTGAGCTACCGTATTGTATGCGGCGCGGCTTACGGCTGCTACGGTTTTTGCTTGCCGTCAGCCCAATGTGTCGCCTATTGCAGCATGTCGGCGTCTTTAAATGTGAAAAGGCATTAGAGAAGATTTCTCTAATGCCTTTTGGCGTTACCGTGGAACAAAGGTTTTGCAGTTTGTCTCGGGGCTTCTGCTAGCCGAGGTGCCGCCGCCATCGACATTTACTTCGATGGATGGGGCGGAACATTTGTAGCCACTGTTCCAGTATTTACAGTTTTGGACCGTGCATTTAACGCCTGCTAAGATATCAGCCATGGTTAATCCCTCCTTTCGCCATGTAGTATTTACATGGCTTGCCCGTCTCATGCACTCGGTAATAACAAGTGTCAGAGTATTGTCAAAGGGACGGATCTCATTGTCAGAGGGACGGTTCTCTTGACAACACTTAAGACAACACTTAACAATGCTGTTTCTGCTGTTTTGAAACGCTAATTTAGCCCTTTTACCAGGTTGTCACCGAAACTGTCTCTATGATAATTTTTGGGGCAACTTAACAGGAATAGTATATTGACTGGATGCATATGTTTCAGTATAATGTATTCAAAATGAATATTTGCAAGAAAGTGTATCTAGGGCTGGAGCTGCCTGGCAGGACTGGACCAAGCAATACAAATGCGGCCTATGCCGCTTACATCGTAGGGATAAAAGACCTCGCGGAAAGTTTCTTGCCTTCGGGTGAGAGGTTTCGCATGGTCTTTTGCTTTATGCCATGGATACAATATACATTGTTTTATTTTGGACTAGGAAAAGGAGGGAGAAGGATGGCGCAGCAACCGGAACTTGCCAATGTTGGCGGTATTGCTGACGACCTGGGCGGCGTTGATCCCTATGTTGACGCCGAACTCATGCGGTTATTCCGATTGGTTTAAGTATCTAAGCCGCCTGTCGCCAGGACAGGGGCTTTTTTCTTGTCTTACCCTGAAAATCGGTAAGCGGAAAGTGAAAAGTGGCGCCAATTATAGGCATGAGACGATATTGTTAATGGTGGCTCACTCATTACGGCAGGACGGCCGGCAGCGCGGCCTGGTTAATGCCCGGGGCGTTTTTCGGCAGCGGCCGGTTTGTAGATATGGGGAATGATGGCCGCCAGCGGCTGCTGGTAAAGCATAGATGTAATAATCGGGATGGCGGCGGTGGGCGGGAAATAGGCGAGGGCCAATACCAGGCCTGTCGCAATGTTGCGCATGCCTACATTGTAAATCATGGTCATGATCATTTCCGGGCTGCGTTCGCGTAAAGCGAAGGAGCCCAAATAGCCGATAAAGTAGCCGGACGTCGACACGCCCAGCGTGACGAGCAACGCTTTGACAAGCGAGAGGTCGAAGGTTAGTTCGGATAAGACCAGTGAGGCGTTGATAAAAATAACGCCAAAAAAGGCCAGTTTCGATGTGATACCGCCAATGCCTTTGGCAAAACCGGCCAACCGGCCTTCCGACCAGTCGTGCAGCGCCATGCCGATCAGACTTGGTAGGGTGATCATGGCTAATAGTTCCAGTACCATCTTTAGATAGTCAATCTGCACCGTTTGCCCGATAAACACTCTGAAGAACAGCGGCAGAAACACCGGGGCAATCAGCGTGTCCAGCGTGATGGCGACCAGGGAAACGGACGTATTTCCTTTGACCAGTGCTGTCCAGAGCAGGGATGTAACGCCGATCGGGATGGAGGCGCCGACCAGATAACCCATACGGATGGAGAGGTCATTGGGGTAAAAGATTAGTCCGGCCAGCCAGGCGACTAACGGGGTGACGCCGTGTACCAGCACAAGTATCCACACCGGCGCCGCCGGCCGGCGCAGTATTTTCACAAACTGGTGGAAACTGGTAGACAAGGCGGTAATGAAGGTCATATAGGCGAAAAATACGATCACCGCGGCCCGCAGCGTGGGTGTATCGGGGGCTTTTAGGTAAAAGCCCAGCGCCATGGCGGACAGGACGAGTAGGAACATCCGCTTGCCCAACCATTCATTCCAGCGGTAAAAGACAGCGGTCATGAACAGGTCCTCCTTTGCGAATTGGGGGCAAAGAATACTTAGTGCACTTTTTCTGCTTTATTCATTTTAACATTGTAAAGTATCATGGAAAAGCGCCTCAAAAAAAGAGCAGCGCCAAGTTTTGCACCAATAAAGCGTAAGGGGTGGCGCTTTTGGCGTTGCCGCATAAAATAAAAGCAGGGCACCAGCGCCCTGCTTTGCGTTAAAATCCCGCTATTTCGCCGGTGTTCTGCCGGTGACCATCCGCAGCGCCCAGAGAAAGATAATAGCGCCGATGGTACTCATGATGATGGAACCGATGGTGCCGTAAGCGGCCAGGCCGAGCAGGCTAAAGAGAAGGCCGCCTAAATAGGCGCCGATAATGCCGACGACGAGGTTGCCAACCAGGCCGAAACTGCTGCCGCGGGAGATTTGGCTGGCCAGCCAGCCGGCAACAAGGCCGATAACTAAAAACCAAAGCATAGTGATGCCTCCGCAAGAGTTAACGTTGTTTTTAGTATGCCTAACAGGGCAAAAGTTATGCTCTTTAATCTATTTTGTTTCCGGGGGGATAGGAATGTTTGGTTCCGTGATCCTCGAAGTACTTATCGGCATTGCTTTCGTGTATGCGGTCCTCAGTCTGACTTGCACGGTCATCAATGAATACATCGCCGCCATTCTGAAGTTAAGGCCGCGAATGATGGAAGCAGGGCTGCGCGGCATGCTGAAAAACAATCAATTGGTGGACGATTTGTATAGTCACCCGCTTATAAACACGCTGTCTATTGCTGAGCCGATGCGGGGCCTCTTCAGTGTTATGGCGGTCGATAAGCCGGCCTATATACCGGCGCAAAGCTTTTCCGTCGCCTTACTGGACATTGTCAAAGCCCGCTGTCCGGTGCAGGAAACGGGCGAGGGTAACGTTTTCACCAGCGTGGTGGAGGGGGCAAAGGCGGTAGACTGTGATTTTAAAAATATGTTGGTTGCCTTTGCCAATCAGGCTGAGGGAAATTTGGCGAAACTGCAAGATATGCTGGAAAAGTGGTTCATTAGTACAATGGAACATCTGTCAGCCTGGTACCGCAAGCAAATGCAACTGGTCGCTTTTCTCGTCGCTCTGGGACTTGCGGCGGCGACTAACGCTGATACGCTGGAAATCGCCGGCCGCATCTACCACGATGCGGCCATGCGCGGCGCCATTGTCCTGTCCGCGGTGGAGGCGGCTAATGTCCGGCCCGATGACCCGGTAGCTGGCCGGCAGGTCGCCCGTACCTACGCTGCCAAGGTTACCGATCCGCAACTGCCGCTGGGGTGGCGTGAATTTCCCCAGGGTTTTGGCCAGTGGCTGCAAAAACTGCTGGGACTTTTGCTAACGACTTTTGCCGTTTCGCTGGGAGCGCCGTTTTGGTTTGACATGCTCAACAAAGTAATGAACTTCCGTTGGTCGGGGGTTAAGCCGCGGCCGGCGTCGCCGGGCGATGGGAGTAATAAATAATGTATTGCCAATTTTGTGGGAAAATATTGACAATAGTAATTAACAAATGGTAAAATTAATTCACAAAAAATAAATATTGCTGTTTAAAATTAGGAGGAGTCTGGCAAACAGGCTCCTCTATTTGTATTTTTCACTTTACATAACCGCGGGAGAAAGGAGGCAGGCAAAAGCAGCGAAGAGCGGCGTTTTTAATAATATAGCAGATAAAATTCTTGCTATAAGGAGGAGAAAATGACAACGCAAGCATCCATCGCCACGGCCATCTTTTTGGCCGCTTACGCATTGATCGTGGCGGAAAAAATTCACCGGACGGTGGTGGCGCTTATCGGCGCCGTCCTTGTCATTGTGACCGGCATCCTCGCGCAGGAAGCAGCAATCGAAGTGGTTGATTTCAACACCATCGGCCTGCTGATTGGCATGATGGTCATCGTCGGCATTACCCGCCATACGGGTGTATTTGAATACCTGGCAATTTGGTCGGCCAAACTGGTGAAAGGCGACCCGGCCTGGATTATGGTATCCCTGGCCACGGTTACGGCGGGCTTGTCCGCCCTGCTGGATAATGTTACAACCGTACTGCTTATCGTGCCGGTTACGTTTTCGATTGCCGAACGGCTGCGGATAAGCCCATTGCCGTTTTTGATGGCGGAAGTGCTGGCCAGCAATATTGGCGGTACGGCGACGCTGATCGGCGACCCGCCCAATATTATGATCGGCAGCGCCACCGGTCTGGGGTTCATGGACTTTGTCATCGCGCTTACGCCAGCTATCATTATCATTCATATTCTGACCATGGGTTGGTTCCGCATCCTGTATAAACAGAGCCTGTGCTGCGATCCCCAGTGGCAGGCGGCGGTGCTGGCCATGGATGAAAGAGAGCAGATTAAAGATGCGGCGCTCTTAAAAAAGTGCCTGTTTGTCATCGGTCTGACTATCCTCGGCTTTGTGCTGCACCAGGCGCTGCACCTTGAGTCGGCGACGGTGGCCATTGCCGGTGCGGCCCTCCTGCTGCTTTTAACGCGGATGGAACCGGACCACGCCTTTGAGGCGGTTGAATGGGGCGTTATCTTCTTTTTCGTTGGTCTGTTCGTTATCGTCGGCGCGCTTGAGCACACCGGCGTTATTGAAATGGTGGCCAAAGCGGCGCTATCGGTTACCGGCAGCAATATCCCGCTGGCCGGGTCGCTTATCCTCTGGCTGTCGGCCATTGCCTCCGCCTTTGTCGACAATATCCCTTTTACCGCGACCATGATCCCGCTTATCCAGGACATGGGCCGGCTGGGCGGCATTGCCGACCTAAATCCGCTGTGGTGGTCGCTGTCCTTAGGCGCCTGTCTCGGCGGCAACGGTACCCTTATTGGCGCCTCGGCCAATATTGTCGTGGCGAGCATGGCGGAAAAACGGGGCCTCAGCATCGGATTTCTAGGCTTTACCAAGATTGCTTTTCCCATGATGATTATGAGCATTATTGTCAGTCATATTTACTTATGGTTGCGCTTTTTTTAAAATTAAAAGCCGGGCGGCTGCCCGGCTTTTAATTTTCTAAGCGCAAAGATAATTATGCCAGTAAATTGACGCCACCAATAGTGGAAATCAACGTTATTCCACCACTTACTTCATATCTTAATACTTCATAATACTTCATAATAGTGTGTATAGTATGTATTGTCACAGCAGGATATTTCCTTTTTTTTGCGAAATAAAATGATTCTACAGAAAATGATTCTTTAAAGAGATTCCCGGAGGATGCCGTGACTATACGTAAAAAGCTGCTTGCCTTGTTTCTGGCGATATTGATAGGGGCGGCCGCAGTCATGTATGCTGTTACCCACATGGTGCTGCTCCGCGGCCTCGCGGAACTAGAGAAAGTGGAAGTAATAGAAGACTTGGCCAGAGCGGCCAATGTAATCGCCTATGACACCGCCGTCCTGGATGATCAGGCTCTCGACTGGGCGGTGTGGGACGATACCTACCAGTTTGTGGTGGACGGCAACCGCGAGTATATTGCCAGTAATTTGGAGGAAACCAACTTTATAAGCCCCAAAATCAATTTTATTATCTTTTTTGATAATGAAGGCAAGCTGGTTTTCGGCAAAGGGTATGACTTAGAGCGACGTCGGGAACTGCCGCTGCCCGCGTCGCTACTCATGCTCGGTCGGGAAAACCAGCGGGTTAAGGGCATTGTCATGTTGCCGGAGGGGCCGCTGCTGGTGGCGATCGAGCCGATTTTGGACTCTAATGGCAACGGGCCGGCGCGGGGGATGCTGCTCTTTGGCCGCTATCTGGACGATGACCGGATTAAGCGACTGGCCGATACTGTTCAATTGTCGTTCACGGTGCGGCCGGCTAACGACCCGGCGCTGCCGGAAGATTTTCGCCAGGCCCGCACGGCGCTAGAGCAAGGAAATTCACCGTTCATAACTTTGTTAAACGATAATACGATTGCCGGATATCTTATCCTGCCTGATATCCACGGCAAGCCGGCGGTGCTGCTCAAACTGGAAGATAGCAGGAAACTTTATTGGGGAGTCATGCCTGCCATCGGCTATTATCTGTTGGCGCTAATGCTTGTCGGCTTTGTGGTGATGGCCACGGCGTTCTGGGTGGTGGAGCGTCAGGTGCTGGACCGGCTGACGGCTTTAGCCGGTGGCGTTGCCGAAATCGGTGCGGCCAGCAGCCTGTCGCGACGATTGACGATAAAGGGGAAAGACGAGCTGGCCGATCTTGCTAGGGCCATTAACGGCATGCTGGCGTCCTTGGAGCAGGCTGAGGCCCAGCTAAGGTACTGCAGCATCCATGACGCGCTCACCGGGGTATATAACCGGGCCTTTATTGAAGAATGGCTGCGAGGGCTGCCGGAATCCGGCCGACGGGCCATCAGCGTCGTTTTTTGCGACTTGGACGGGCTGAAACTTGTTAACGATATTTTCGGCCACAATTGCGGGGACGAGCTGATTAAGGCGTTTGCCGACCTGCTCCGGGCGTGCTGTCCCGAAAATGCCGCGGTTGCTCGTGTCGGCGGCGACGAATTTGTTCTTATAATCAATGACGACAGGCCGGAAGCAGCCGAGGCGATATGCACCTCGATCCGCGCCGCGGTAGCGGAATACAACCGGTCCAACCGGACTGCGCCGCTCCCGCTGAGCATTTCCTTAGGTACGGCTACGGGTTTGGCGAACAAAGAAGACATTTTATCCCTCCTTGGACAAGCTGATAATGCAATGTATCGGGAAAAATTTGAGCGCAGTCGCAAACTGCGCCGTTCGTTCCTGCCGCTTTTGAAAAAGGCGCTGGTGGCGCGGGACGCATCCGCTAACGGCCACGCCCGGCGTTTGAAGAATAGGATTGTTGAATTTGCCCTTGCTTGCGGTCTGACCGACTTTAATCCGCGTGACCTTAAGCTGTTCGCCTTGTTCCACGATATCGGCAAAGTTGGCCTGCCGCCGGACGTTCTGGCCAAACAGGGCGATCTTACGCCGGACGAAGAGGAAATTATGCACCGCCATGTGGAAATCGGGTTTCGCATTGCGTTGGCCGTACCCGACCTTCTGCCTATTGCCGATTGGATCTTAAAGCACCATGAATGGTGGAACGGCGGCGGGTACCCGCTCGGGTTCAAGGGTGAGGAAATTCCGTTGCCATGCCGCTTATTGGCCATTTTAGATGCCTACGACAACATGACAAGCGGCGCGCCGAGCGGCCAGGCTTTAAGCCATGACGCCGCTGTCGAAGAAATAAAGAATTTGGCAGGGATTCGCTTCGATCCCCGCCTGGTGGATATTTTTGTTGACATGATGGACGGCGGTAATAAGGAGGAAGCAAGTGGTGATGCCCGTGCCTGATAGTATGTTTCAAAACCATGCCGAATTGGAAGCGGCGCTCTTGGCGTGCAATCAGTGCGCGCTTTGCCGGGAAGGCAACCGGGGGCCGACTTCGTACAATGGAACACCGGACAGCCCCCTGATGTTGGTAGGAGAAGGCCCTGGCGGCGTTGAGGACGAGTATGGCGTGCCGCTCGTCGGTCCTTCCGGACAACTCCTAGACCGGGCCCTTGCCAGTGTGGGCATTACTCGCGACCGCATTTACACTACCAATGTCGTCAAATGTCGGCCTCGCGGCAACCGGACGCCGACCGTCGAAGAGGGACAAGTTTGCGCCAGCCGGTGGCTTGATGCCGAAATTACCCTAGTGAAGCCGAAAATTATCATCGCGCTGGGCAGTGTAGCCCTTAAATACCTGTATGAGCCCAATGCCCGCATTACCAAAGACCGCGGCCGGTGGTTCATGACCAAGTACGGCATACCGGCCATCGCAACCTACCATCCTGCTTATCTGCTCCGCCTGACCGGCCAGGATTTGGTCCGCGCCAAATGGGAGGTCTACTATGATTTGAAGGCGGCGGTGGAAAGACTTGCCGAATTGGCTCCGGACTATTGTTTGCAATCAGATCCGCCGCCCGATCTGCTTGCCATCTATGCTAAGCGGCGGCGTGAGCGGCTGGACAGGGGGAGGGCGCGGGCTTAGCGGCAACGCTGCTTTTACGCGGGGAGGATAATGATGACTGCCTGTATCGCCGTGTTTGCTTTAGGAGAGACGACAGCCAAATCAATAGCCGGCCAACTGGCCGGCTTCTTTGCAAGCGATAAAGTTATAATCCAGTCACATTGCCTGGAACGGCCGCAAGCGCTTCCTACCGCTCCGATTAAAGCTGATGTGGCGGTTATCTCCAGTAGCGCCGTGCTTCCTCTGGCCACTCCCCATATTCATCCTGCTACCCGCACGTTGGTAGCCCGCCGCTCCCTCGGGGTAGCCGCATTGGACGCGCTGCTGGCGCTGCCTAACGGGACAAAAGTTCTTGTCTGCCATAAATACCCCGCCGGCTGCCGGGAACTGGCCGCGTCCATCCGGGAACTGGGCATGTCGCACATTGAGTGCTATTCCCTATACGATGACGACCACGAACTGTGCAAAACTATTACCACGGCAGTTGTGGCCGGCGACCGGGATGGACTTCCCCCCTGGATAAAAAAAGTCATCGATATCGGTTCGCGGGAAGTGGAATTGGCCAGTCTGGTTGAGATTGCGCATATTATCAATTATCCCTTGGACAATTCGGGTTTGCTTACCCTGCGCTATTCCCGGGAAATAGTGCGGCGGACCGAGCGCCTCCAGCAGGCCGTCAAACATATCGAGGCGCTGCACAACCAGATCAGGACAGTGCTGAATACCGTCCAGGACGCGCTGGTTGCGATTGACAATAACGGCAACATCCGAGTGCTTAATGACGTGGCTCGGCGGCTGGCGGTCAGCAGTGAAGACGGGCCTACCGGCAAATGGCTGTTTGATGTCTTTCCTGGGTTGCGTGGTTGTCTGAGCAGCCGGTATGAAGTGGTTGCTGGCAAAAACCTGGTGCAAATGGCCGGGAAGACCTACCATGTAACCGTGTCGCCGGTTAAAGACAGCGGCGGAATGACTGATGGCTGTGTAGTTGCCCTGCGCGACGTAACCGATGTTATGCGTATGGAGAGCGAGGTGCGCAGCGCGCTAAAAGCGCGGGGTCATTTGGCCCGCTATACGTTTGACGATATTTTGGGAATATCGCCGGCGATCCGCGCCACCATTCAAACGGCGCGGAAACTGGCGGCCAGCGACCTTAACGTGCTCATTCTCGGCGAGAACGGCACCGGCAAAGAGTTGTTCGCCCATTCCATCCACAACGCGTCAGGGCGGGCCGGCGGCCCGTTCGTTGCCGCCAACTGCGCCGCTCTACCGGCTTCTTTAATCGAAAGCGAACTATTCGGCTATGAAGAAGGGGCTTTTACCGGGGCGAAAAGGGGCGGTAAGCCGGGCCTCATTGAGCAAGCCCACGGCGGAACCATTTTTCTCGATGAAATTGGCGATATTTCACCTGAGGCTCAGGCTCGGCTGCTGCGGGTCATTCAGGAAAAGGAAGTAATGCGGCTGGGCTGCACCCGCATCATTCCGGTAGATGTGCGGATAATCGCGGCGACTAACCGGGATCTCAAAGAATTGGTGCGGCAGCAGAAGTTCCGCCAGGACCTCTACTATCGTCTGTTTGTCGCTCCTTTGCCGGTGCCGCCGCTGCGGGAGCGCAAACAGGACATTCCCTATCTAACCTGCCAGTTTCTGCGGGAAAACGGCTTATCCGCTGATATTTTGGATGATGAGCTGGCCGACGCGCTTGTTGCCTACGATTGGCCCGGCAATGTCCGGGAGCTACAGAGCGTAATCCAGTATGCGGCGGTAATCGCCGATTCGCCGGCTGCTTTCCGGCAGGCGGTTCGGGACCGCATCGGCGGCGTTCGGGAAAGGCCGTCCCGGCTGCCGGTCAACCTCGACCGGCAGGAGCTACCGCTGTATTTTGCCCTTTTAGATATTTTGCGGGAAGCGAAAGCACTCGGCTATGCGCTGGGCCGCGGCCAGCTGGCCAGACGGATGGCCGAACGGGGCTTTTTCCTCAGTGAGCAGGCCATACGGCGCCGGCTTGAGCACCTCAAAGCCGCCGGATCTTTGACCAGCGGCCGGGGCCGGCAGGCCACCCGCATTACCCCGGCTGGGGAAGAACTGTGGGCCGCCCTTTGGACAGAAATTGGTTGCAAAACAGGGTGAAGTCACCTGTTGTTTAACCTGTTGTTTGACCAATTAAAAAATAGCTGACCGAAAAAGCTGCTAACTTGCAGCTTTTTTCTTTTGGCATGGAGTTTGCATTGTAAAGTTGTAAACTTTTAAAGGAGGATTTTTTATGAACGAAGCAGCCAAAGACCATGACAAAGTCAGCCTTAAAGGCTGGATTGCCCTGGCGATGTTTGTCCTGATGTTCTCCGGCCTGTTCAAGGTACTGGGCGATGCCTTGGGACTCAAGTGGTTGTCGGCGTTCGACTTTGTCGTGCTTAACGGCAAATTCGGCACCGACCTGGTCGGCAAGGGCGGTGTCGGCGCCCGGACAGGGTTTATGGAAGCTTTTGTCCTCTTTCCGACTGTAATGTTTGCGGTAGGTGTTGTCGAGGTCTGCGAGCACTTCGGGGCTTTGCGGGCAGCGGGCAAAGTATTCACTCCTCTGCTCAGACCTTTGCTGGGTATCCCTGGCATCTGCGGCCTCGCTTTCGTTGCCAGTCTTAACAGCTCAGACGTTGGCTCGGTATTGACGCGCCAGCTCAAAGAAAACGGTCATATCACGGACGATGAGCGTACCACCTTTGTTGCGTACCAATATGCTGCCTCGGCGCCCATTACCAATACGTTAGCAGCCGGCGCCGCTTTGCTTCCGATCAGTGTGGTGGCGCCCGGTGTGGTTATCGCCGTGGAACTTATGGCTAAGATTATTGGCGCCAATATCGTGCGCTTTTACTTAAAAATAGTGAACAAGAAGGAGGTAGGCGCCAATGAGTCAGCCGGCAGTTAATACCAACAAGTCGTTTGTCGAAGTCTTTATGGAGGGGGCGCGCAAAGGGTTTACTATTGCCGCCAACCAGATTGCGCCGGCCCTTATTTTTGCCTTTGTCCTTATTGAAATTTTGAACCAAACCGGTCTTATGAAAATTATCGGGACTTGGACGGCCCCACTGATGGCGCCGTTTGGGCTGCCCGGCGCTGCTTCGGTTGCCTTGATTTCCGCCTTTTTCAGCAAGGCGGCCGGCGCTTCTGCGGCGGCTGACCTTTACCGGCGGGGCCTGCTGACGGCCCAGCAGGCGACCATCCTCTATCCCGGCGTCATTCTCATGGGGACGCTGATTGGCCACTATGTGCGGATCGTCATCGTTGCCGGCACTAACCCCAAGTATCATCCGCTCATGTTTGCTATTTGCCTATTGGACGCCGCGATCGGCATGCTGCTGATGCGCCTGTTTATCTAAAATATATGGGGAGGTTGTCTTCATGGACAAGATTCTTGATGCAATTGCCGCCAAAGAGCAAACTATGCTGCGTTTTCTGGAAAGCCTGGTGAATATCGATTCGGGCATCGACAATCCGGAAGGCATTGACCAGGTGGCGCGCCTTGTCGGCGGCAAACTGGCCGAGCTGGGTTTTGCTGTCGAATATCTCGAGTATCCTGGCGCCTGCACTCATGTGCTGGCCCGGAAAAAGGGTACCGGCGACAAGCAGGTAATGATTATGGGCCATATGGATACTGTCTTCCCTAAAGGTACGGCGGCCGCCCGTCCCTTCACGGTCAAGGATGGCAAGGCCTATGGTCCGGGCGTCCTGGATATGAAAGGCGGTATCACGGCGGCGCTGTTTGCGCTGGAAGCCATGTATGAGCATGGCTGGAATGACAAAAATATCACTGTCTTCTTTTGTGGTGACGAGGAAACGGCCCATCCCAAGACTAACGCCGTGGAAATCTTCGAACGTGAAGCGCGGGGCAAGGATGCGGTGTTCAATATGGAATCGGGGCGCCCTGACGGCGGGGTCGTCATCGGCCGCAAAGGGGTGATTATTCCCGAACTAACGGTAAAAGGGCGGGCGGCCCATGCCGGCAATGAGCCGGAAAAGGGCGCCAGCGCCGTGCTTGAACTGGCCTATAAGACTATCGACCTTCACAACCTCACCAATCCGGAAACCGGGACGACAGTGAATGTCGGCGTGTTCCGGGGCGGAGTGGCCCAAAACGTTGTTCCGCCGGAAGCGTACGCAAAGGTCGACATCCGCTTTACCAAAGTCGAGGAAGCGGAAAAGGTGCTGCAGGCGGTGCGGGAAATCGCGGCCCGGACGTATGTCCCTGGTACGGAAACGGTGCTGACCGGCGACGAAATTGTGTTCATGCCGATGGAAACCACGGATAAGGTGCTCAGCCTGTTTAAACTGGTGCAGGAACAGGGACGCAAACTTGGCATTGAGGAGATTGGCGGTTTTGTCGTCGGCGGTGGCTCTGACGCGGCCTGGACGACCCGGGTAGGAGCGCCGACCGTGTGCTCCATGGGGCCGCGCGGCGGACTAAACCATAGTGAACGGGAATATATCGAAATTGACGGCCTTATCGAGCGGGCCAAACTGCTGGCGCTGTGCATTGATGCCGTCTGATAAGATTTAGTCGTTGGTAAGTTCTGTTGGGAACTTACCAACGACTATTGACGGTAGGCGATTGTTTTAGTATAATGTATACAGAATTACAGATTGGTGATAAGAAAGTGCGCCTAGGGTTCCGCTGTGTAACAGGACTGGACCGAGCGGCGCAGGTGCGCGTACGCGCATTACACCGTGGGTATAAAAGACCCTGCGGAAGGTTTCTTATCTGGCTTATAATGGCTAAGATTAGGGACTTTCGCGGGGTTTTGTGTTTTGGTATGAGGTATGAGGTAGGGGGAATGAAACCGCAAAGATATTCATGCCAATAAATTGGCACTACAAAGCATGAAAACATTGAAGTTTAACCACAGAGGACACAGAGCGCGTGATATCTATCACGCGAAGAATATAATAATTTAAATTTCTCCGCGTCCTCTGTGGTTCCCCATATTTTCCAACTTGAAGTCACTGATTTTTCAGGGTAGCGCACGGAGAGTGCGATATACATCGCACTTGGAGTATTAATTAATTTTTATAAAATGTTATCTCCGTGTCCTCTGTGGTTCCATATAAAAAATTCAAGCGCGACAACTGTCGCGCGCATAGCGTTTTGCGTGTTTTGCGCCTTCGCGGTTAATAAAAAAATAATGCAAAAGCGATGACTGGGAGCAGGCGACAAGCGAGCCGAGGCAGAGAGCCGGTGGGTGGTGCGAACCGGCAGGCGGCGCAGTTGGCTTTTCTCGCCCACGAGCTCTTTTGCTGAAGCAGTATACTGCACTTGGTATATTGCATTAGGTAAAAGCGGGGCCGGACGTTAGCCGGTATGTCAATGTTTGGCGCAACGAGAACCAAGCAGGGTGGTACCGTGGCAGTCGCCGCCCCTGCGGATGCTGGATGGCATCCGCAGGGGCGGTTTTATTTATAAAAAAACCAAATAAGGGGGTATTGAGTTTGTCAACACGTAGAATTCAAATTTTTGATACGACGCTGAGAGATGGCGAGCAAACGCCCGGGGTGTGTTTGGCTGCCGCCGAAAAATTGGAGATTGCTCAGGCGCTCGCAAGGCTTAAGGTTGATGTAATCGAAGCCGGGTTTCCGTTTGCTTCGCCCGGGGACTTTGCGGCCGTCCGGCAGATTGCCGCTCAGGTGAAGGGACCGGTCATCGCGGCCTTAGCTCGGGCCAACAAGGAGGACATTGATTTAGCCGCCCAGGCGCTGGAAGGGGCCGAGCGGCGGCGGATCCATACCTTTATCGCCACCAGCGATATCCATCTGGAGCACAAACTGAAAATGAACCGCTTTCAGGTGCTCAAGCGGGCGGAAGAGGCGGTGCGCTACGCCCGCAAGTTCACCGACGATGTGGAGTTTTCCGCTGAAGACGCTTCCCGCTCTGACCGGGACTTTCTCTGTCAGGTTTATGCTGCGGCCATTGCCGCCGGTGCCACCGTCATCAATATCCCGGATACCGTGGGCTATGCCACGCCGGAAGAGTTTGGTGCGCTAATCCGCTACATCCGTGAGCATGTTCCCAATATCGACAAGGCGGTAATCAGCGTTCACTGTCACGACGATTTGGGGATGGCAGTCGCTAATTCGCTGGCGGCCGTAGCAGCCGGCGCGACGCAGGTCGAATGTACCGTTAATGGCCTCGGTGAACGGGCCGGCAACGCCGCACTGGAAGAACTGGTTATGGCCCTCCATACGCGGCGGGATTTCTATCACGTCGGCACCGGGGTGGATACTCATCAGATTTACCGTACTTCCAAACTGGTCAGCACGCTGACCGGTATAACTGTACCGCCCAACAAAGCCGTGGTCGGGGAAAACGCCTTTGCCCATGAGTCGGGTATTCATCAGCACGGTGTGCTCAACCACGCTAGTACCTATGAAATCATGAGCCCCGAGACTATTGGTATCAGCCGCAATTCCATCGTTCTCGGCAAACATTCGGGCCGTCATGCTTTTGAACAGCGGCTCCGCCAGCTAGGGTATGAACTGGAGGAGAAGGCCGTGACTGAGCTTTTCGCCAGGTTCAAAGATCTGGCCGACCGGAAGAAAATCGTCTTTGACCGCGATATTGAGGCATTAATTGCCAACAAGGCGTCAGGCCAGCCCGAGTGGTACCAGCTTGTCTATCACCATGTGGTGAGCGGCAACCAAACACTGGCTACGGCGTCGGTACGGCTGGCGTCAAGCGGTGCTGTTTCCGAAGCGGCGGCTTGCGGTGACGGTCCGGTTGACGCTACCTTTAAGGCCATTGAAAAAGCGGTAGGGTTTAGTATAGGCCTCAAGGACTTCCAGCTTAAGGCGGTGACGGCTGGTGAGGATGCTTTGGGTGAGGCTACGGTGTGGGTCGAGCGCGAGGGGCGGACTTTCAGCGGCCGGGGTCTGAGCACCGACATCATCGAAGCCAGCGCCCGGGCCTATGTAAACGCAATCAATAAAATGCTGGCGGCGTGCGGCTGCGGCGCATCCGGCCAGGCGGCAGGGGGGAACTGATTATGGGTATGACAATGACGGAAAAAATTTTGGCCCGCCATGCCGGGCAGGCAGCGGTGGTTCCCGGTCAGCTTATCCGCTGCCGGGTGGATTTGATCTTGGGCAACGATATTACCGCTCCACCGGCGATTCAAGAATTTGAACGCATCGGCCGGCCGGTGTTTGACCCAAGCAAAATCGCGCTGGTGCCTGATCACTTTGCGCCCAACAAAGACATCAAGTCGGCCCAGATGTGCAAAACAATGCGCGAATTTGCCGTCAAACACGGAATAACCCACTATTTCGAGGTAGGGCGGATGGGCATTGAGCATGTGCTGCTGCCGGAAGTGGGCCTGGTGGCGCCCGGCGAGGTCATTATCGGCGCCGACTCCCATACCTGCACCTACGGCGCGCTGGGAGCTTTCGCCACTGGCGTTGGCTCGACCGATATGGCTGCTGCCATGGCCACCGGCGAAACCTGGTTTAAAGTGCCGCCGTCTATCCGGGTAGAACTGCGGGGTCAGCTGCCCCGCTGGGTGGGCGGCAAGGATGTTGTGCTCACCTTGATCGGCATGATCGGCGTTGATGGCGCCCGCTATCAAAGTCTGGAGTTTTGCGGCGAAGGAGTAGCCGCGCTTACCATGGCTGACCGATTGACTATCGCCAATATGGCGATCGAAGCTGGGGCTAAGAACGGCATTTTTCCCGTCGATGACGCGACCATCCGGTATCTTTCCACCCGGGTGGAGCGGGATTATGAAGCAGTGAGCCCGGATGCCGATGCCAGCTATGTGCGCACGGTGGTGATAAATCTGGACGACCTCGAGCCGGTGGTGGCGCTGCCCCATTTGCCGGAAAATGTACGCCCGGCCGCCCAGGTCAGGGATATCGCCATCGATCAGGTGGTTATTGGTTCGTGCACTAATGGGCGGCTGGAGGACCTAGCTCAGGCGGCGGCTATTTTAGAAGGAAAGACGGTGCACCCGCGGGTGCGGGCTATTGTCATCCCCGGCAGCCAGGCGGTGTATCTGGAGGCGATGCAGCGCGGCTATATCGAGACCTTTATTCGCGCCGGCGCGGTGGTCAGCACACCGACCTGTGGCCCTTGTCTGGGCGGTTATATGGGCATTCTCGCCGCCGGCGAACGGGCGGTGGCGACGACCAACCGCAATTTCCGCGGCCGCATGGGCCATGTGGACAGTGAAGTATATTTGGCGGGACCGGCGGTGGCGGCGGCCAGCGCGGTGCTGGGCCGCATCGCCGCCCCGTGGGAGGTGGCAGAATGATTTTGGAAGGCAAAGTATGGCGTTATGGCGACAATGTGGATACCGATGTCATTATTCCGGCCCGGTACTTAAACACGGCCGACCCGCGCGAACTGGCGGCACACTGCATGGAGGACATTGATCCTGCTTTTGCCGGACAGGTAGCGGTCGGCGACATCATTGTTGCTGGCAAGAACTTTGGCTGCGGTTCGTCGCGGGAGCATGCGCCGCTGGCCATTAAGGGGTGCGGTGTAGCTTGCGTGGTAGCAGACAGTTTCGCCCGCATTTTTTACCGCAATGCCATTAATATCGGTCTACCAGTCATCGAGCTGGGGGACGCGGTAGCCGGCATCGCCGCCGGTCACCGGCTTAGGATTGATTTGGCGGCCGGCCGGGTGGAGAATGTGACAACCGGCGAAGTGTTTAACGCCCAGCCGCTGCCGGAATTTGTGCAGGCTATTGCCAAGGCCGGCGGCTTAATCGCTTACGTGAAGGAGGGGTGGGCATGACCTACCGTGTTGTCGTTATTCCCGGCGATGGCATTGGTCCGGAGGTAGTCGCGGCGGCGCTCGGCGTCCTTCGCAAAGCGGCAGCCAAAGGCGGCGTTAACATTGAATACGAACACTGCCTTGCCGGCGGCGCGGCCCTTGACCAGTGCGGCGAGCCGCTGCCGGCGGCCACGGTGGCGGCGGCTAAAGCCGCCGACGCGGTGCTCTTAGGGGCTGTCGGCGGCCCGAAGTGGGACGGCGTAGCCCCGCACCTGCGGGCGGAAAAGGCTATTCTTGGCTTGCGCAAAGCCCTTGGCCTATATGCCAACCTGCGGCCGGTACGGGTCTGGGACGCGCTTGCGCCCCATTCGCCGCTCAAGGCTGAGGCGGTAGCCGGCGCGGACATCTTGATTGTCCGAGAACTAAGCGGCGGCATTTACTACGGCGCCCGCAAGGAAGCTCATGTCGCTGACGCGCCGGACGAAGCCTGGGACACGGAAATATATACGGCGCCGGAAATTGAGCGCATCGTACGCGTGGCTTGCCGGGCGGCCCGGCTCCGCCGCAAGCGGGTCACTTCGGTCGATAAAGCCAACGTGCTGGCCACGTCGCGGCTGTGGCGGACAGTGGCGGAGCGGACGGCGGCGGCCTTCCCCGATGTGCGGCTCGACCATTTGTACGTGGATAACTGCGCCATGCAGCTGGTGCTGGCGCCGAAAAACTTTGATGTTATTGTTACCGGCAACTTATTCGGCGATATCCTGAGCGATGAAGCGGCCGTGTTAGCCGGGTCGATCGGCCTCTTGCCGTCGGCAAGTCTGGGCGACGGCCCCGGCCTGTACGAACCCATCCACGGCTCGGCGCCGGACATCGCCGGCCAGGGCGTAGCCAATCCAATCGGCTGCATTTTATCGGCGGCCATGCTGCTGCGCCACTCGCTGGATGCGAAAGCGGCGGCTGATGCCATCGAACAAGCGGTAGAAGCAGTTTTAGCCGAAGGCTACCGCACCGCCGACTTGTACCGGCCAGGACTGACGCGCCTCAGCACCGAAGAAATGGCCCGGCGCATCGAAGAAGAGATATGACAAAAAAGGCTTCCCTTGAGCTTAGCGGGAAGCCTTTTTTGCCGGAACCCTGCTGAGGGCAGGATTTTGTGGTTTTATGGCAGAATATTACCAATTAATACTACGATGGGGGTGGCAGCAATGCGTGACAACGCCGCGTTGGTTATTACTGCTATTTATACCGCCGCGGCCTTGGCGTGGATAACTTTTTCCGATGCTGTATTGGCATGGGTGGTGGATGATGTGGCCCGGCTTACCGCGCTGCAGACGGCTAAAGGCTGGTTTTATGTCTGCATGACGGCGGCCGGGCTTTACTATCTTATTTGGCTGCATACCCGTCGTATGGCCGAAAAGAATAGAGAACTTACCGCCAAAGTGGCGGAACTTACCGCCGCGTACGAAGAAATTGCGGCCATGGAAGAAGAGCTGCGCAGTCAGTTCGACGAACTCCAGGCCAGTCAGCAGCTCCTTTTGGCCAGCGAGGAAAAGCTGCGTGAACAAAATGCGTACCTGAAAATGCTTTATGAAGTTACCCTCAGCATCAACCGGCAAGCAGACCTGGCCGGACTTTTGCGAACAGTGCTTGAGAAAGCCGGCCAGCTTGTCGGTACACAGCACGCCTGTATTTTTATGGTAGACCAGGCTGCCGACCGGCTAATACTCAAGTTTGCCATTGGGTATTACCAGGAAGTGTCTCGTGATTACCAAATTGCTCTTGCCAGGGGGGAAGGTCTGGCTGGACGGGCCTGGCAGACGGGAAATACCGTCAGCGTTGACAATTATGAGACCTGGCTACACCGGGTGACGTCGCTGCCTACCGCACAGATGGGGGCAATGGCGGCCATCCCGCTTAAAGTGAACGATAGGGTTATAGGGGTTTTAAATGTGCTGTATCTTGACAGCCAGATGGCATTTACTCCAGACAAGATAGATCTGTTGGAGCGATTTGCCAATCTGGCGGCGCTGGCGCTGCACAATGCCGGGCTGTATGACAAACTGCGCGTCGAACTGGCGCAGCGCCGGCAGGCGGAAGAAAAGGCGACGTTTTTGGCGTATTATGACCAACTCACTGGCCTGCCTAACCGGCACCTTTTGCAGGAAAGGTTGCGGGAACTGGAAGAAGCCGCCAGTTGCGTCGCGCTGATGGCAGTAGATATTGACGGGTTCAAGCTTGTCAACAATGTGGCTGGACACGCCGCTGGCGACAAACTGATCAGGGCGGTCGGCGAACGGCTGTCAGCCGTGGCGGGTCCCGAAGCATTGGTAGCAGCGCTGGGTGCCGACAAATTTGCCATTTTGTTGATGTGCGATGGACGGGAAACGGTTGAACGCGTCGCAAACGGTATTCTTACGGCCTGCCGGTCACCTTGGCTCGTTGAGGGACAGGAGTTTTTTCTTACGGCAAGCATTGGCATTGCGCTCTATCCTGACAATGCAGCGAGCGTTGCCGAGGTCTTTAAAAACGCCGAGGCGGCCGTAGCCAGCGCCAAAGCTGACGGTAAAAACCACTATGCGTTTTATACCGCTGCCGTGGCCGAACAAGCGGCGGCCAAAATCGCGTTGGAGCGCGAGCTGCGCCAGGCCCTGGAAAAAGGCGAATTTGTCTTGTATTATCAGCCGCGCTGGGAAATTGCCAGCGGCCGCATCGCCGGCGTTGAAGCGCTTGTCCGCTGGCTGCATCCCCGCCGCGGGCTGACGTTGCCGGGAGCGTTTATTGCGCTGGCTGAAGAAACCGGCCTGATTATTCCTCTCGGTACCTGGGTGCTTACTGAAGCCTGCCGTCAGCTGGGCGCCTGGCAGGCTGAGGGCATAGAAATCAATGTTTCGGCAAACTTAGCGGCCAGCCAGCTGTATCAGGCCGATTTCAGCGACGATGTCCTGGAAATTGTTTTATCTTCGGGTATTGACCCCGTCCGGTTGGAACTGGAAATCACCGAGAGTATGTGCATGCACGATATTGAACAGGCAGTTTCCGTGATCAACCGGCTGAAAAGAGCGGGCATTAAATTTGCCATGGACGATTTTGGTGCAGGTCAGACCTCGCTGTTTAGCCTGAAACGGCTGCCTCTTGATGTTCTTAAGATTGACAAGTCGTTTGTTAAAGACGCTGAAACTTCGCGGGAAAGTGCGGCAATAATACGCATGATTACTTCCCTTGCCCACGATTTTGGCATTAAAGTGGTGGCTGAGGGGGTAGAAACCGCCGCTCAGCTGGACTTTCTCCGCCAATTTGGCTGCGATGAGGCTCAGGGGTATTTGCTGTCGCCGCCAGTGCCGCCGGAAAAAATCAGGGGCATGCTAAAGCAGCAGGCGCGAAGTTATGGCTAGAACGGCGGATTTGGCGGTTCTGTTCGTAGTAAAAAAGTCCCGGACAAAACCGGGACTTTGCTTATTTGGCCGCTTTGAGGCGATGGATTTCGTATTCCTGATTTAACAAGCGGTCGTTGAGAAAACTAATTTTATATTCCATGCGGGCAATATCCTCTTTGGTGGCCATATTGGTCTGGATAGTGGTTACCTGGCCACAAAGTTTGTCGACATTGATGGATAGGTTATGCATTTGGGCGTTCAATTCTTCGGTGCGATGGAGCAATACTTCAATAAAATCAGTGTTCTCTTTTACTTGGCCTTCAAGGTTCTCCAACCGGGTTTCCAGTATGTCCAGACGAGATTCAACTTTGTCCAAGCGAGATTCAACTTTGTCGAGGCGAGATTCAACTTTGTCCAGGCGAGATTCAACTTTGTCCAAGCGAGACTCGATTTTGTCCAGACGAGATTCAATTTTGTCCAGGCGGTTATTAATTGGGCTTAATTCTTCTTTAATAATCGAGCGAAGAGTTGAAAGTAATTCCTCGTTGCTCATGGAATCACCGACCCTTTTCAGTAGTACAATTTCATTCTACCACTGACAGGGTAAATGGAACAAGAACTATTTAAGGTATTGCTGTTTTACCAGGACAAAGGTCTTATTGGGGATCTTATTTACTCAATATTTTTGACCACGGCAATCTCGTCGCAATTGGGAAACTTGGGGCAATTTATGCATTCTTTCCAGACTTTATGCAGTAATTTTTCTTTGGGCACTTCATGGAAACCCAAGCGTTCAAAAAATTCGCGCTGGTATGTCAGGGCAAATAAAGTTTTAACGCCAAGTTCTTTAGCTTCTTCGCTCAAAGTTTCCACTATCCGCCGTCCTACTCCCCTGCCGGTGGCTTCGGGCGCTACGGCCAGCGAGCGCACTTCTGCCAACGCGTCCCATATCAGGTGAAGTGCGCCTACGCCGATAATTCGCCCGGCTTCTTCGGCGACTACGAAGTCGCGCAGCGTTTCATACAGCGTGTTGCGCGAACGGGCCAGCATCAGTCTTTTTTCCGCATAGTGATTAATGATCTGATGCATAGCTTCGACATCATGAAAGGTCGCTTTACGAACCAGCATCGACAGCCCCCCTTTTTTAACTTTGTATAATTATAACTTAATTTGTTTGAATATGCAATTACTTTTAATACTTATAAGGTTTTGCAACGTCATTAAAGCTGGTGAGATATACCTTGACTTTGTTAAAAGTGTCGTTTTCTTACGAATGAAATAAATGAGACGGATTGCATAAATATAATATGCCTCGGCTGCTGCCAGTGGTAATCCTTTACCATGAGACTTACAAAATTCCCGTAAAGCAGCCGCGCAGGCTGAATAGGCGCAGATAAAGAACCGGCCGTGGAGCAAACAGCGGTGGATTTTGCCGGTAATGACGGCAATATTACACTGAGACGGCTGTTTACGCCTGCGGTGGGGTATTTATAAAACGGGAAAAACGCGTTAAGATATAAAAAGTAGTGTCTGAATTTTTTAATATTCTTCCGGAGGGTATGCATGTTTACGTTAAGCACTCTTTATATCTTTGCCGTCGTCGTCTTTGCCGGTTTCCTCCAGACGTTGACCGGCTTTGGTTATGCCCTTGCCGCTGCTCCCCTGCTGGCTTTCGCGATGAACCCCAAAGAAGTGGTGCTGTTTATTCTTTTTTCCGGGCTGATTATCAAGGCGGCGTTGACGGTAAAGACCTGGCACGTGGGCCGGGTTGCCAGCGTCATGCCAATCTTTTTAGCTAGTTTGGTGGGCGCGTTGCCGGGCGCTATTGTGCTGCGCTATATCAGCGACAGCGCCCTCAAATTGTTCATCGGCATCGTGCTGCTGGCGGCCACGGCGGCGATGAACGCTAATATCCGCCTTAATATCAGGCGGCATGGCCTGGCCAAGGCGGTCACGGGGCTCATCAGCGGTTTCCTTGCTTCTACGACCAGTCTTAACGGTCCGCCGGTCGTCCTGTACTATATGAACGAAGGGGAAAACAAGGATATACTCCGTGCCAATCTGGCTCGATATTTCCTATTGGGTAACTCGGCGTCGTTTCTTATGTCGGTGATAATCGGCGGCGTGCAGCTTTCGAAGCTAGTGGCTCCGATGGTCTTGGCCTTACCAGGCTTGCTTATTGGCTTTTGGCTTGGAGAAAAACTTTTTTCCCGGCTGGATGCTGCCCATTTCCGGCGCATTGGTCTAGCCGTTATCTCGGTAAGCGGTTTGATGATGGCCGGTTCAGGCCTATGGCCGTACATCGCGCCTCAGGCGGCCAAGGTTTTGTCTCGTTTCCATCTCTAGGCTGTATAAGGTAACAGCATAAACGAAAGACCCTGTATGCCAGTTTTGGCATACAGGGTCTTTGGCGCTTGCTACCGGTATTCTTTGGCCTGTTCTTCGCCGGTAAGGACGCGGTAGGCGCCTTCGGCCAAGGCCTGCAGTTCGTTTTCGCCGGGCAGGACGACGATGGGGGCGATGAAGCCGATATATTCTTCCAGTTTGCCAGTCAGGTATTTGGAGTACGCGATGCCGCCGGTAAGCAGGATGTGATCCACTTTGCCGCATACCGGCACGGCGGCGGCAGCGATGGCGCGCGCCACCTGATAAATCATGGCGTCATAGACCAATTTGGCTTCCTTATCCCCTTGCGCGATACGCTTTTCTACTTCGCGGGCGTCATTGGTGCCGAGGTGGGCGACAAGACCGCCTTTGCCGGCCAGCATTTTGGCGACCATTTCCCGCCGCAGGCCTTCACTCAGGATAAGGTCGGCAAATTGGCCGGCCGGCATGGTGCCAGCCCGTTCGGGCGAAAAGGGTCCTTCGCCGTCCAGGGCATTATTGACTTCCACCACTCGCCCTTGTTTGTGGCAACCGACCGAGATGCCGCCGCCGAGATGGGCGACAATGAGGTTAAGTTCTTCGTAAGGGCGGTTGATGCTCTTGGCGAAGCGCTTGGCCACCGCCTTTTGGTTGAGAGCGTGAAAAATGCTGCGGCGCTCGATTTCCGGCCGGCCGGTGATGCGAGCTACCGGCTCGAGTTCATCGACGACGACGGGGTCGACAATATAGGCAGGGCAGCCGGCTTCTTTGGCCAGCATGGCCGCCAAAATGGCGCCTAAGTTGGAGGCATGGGCGCCGTACCGACTGTGTTTGAGGTCGTCGAGCATGGCTTCATTAATTAGATATGTACCGCTAACCATGGGCTTGAGAAGACCGCCCCGGCCGACAATGGCAGCAAAGTCGCGGGGGGAGAGGTTTTGCGCTGCGAGAAAGTCCATGATTTTTCCCAGGCGGTAATCAAACTGGTCGGTGATGGTGGGGAATTCGGCAAGTTCGTCGGCGCTGTGGCTCAGGTTTTGCGCCAGTACCTCGCGCGTGTCTTCATAAATGCCGATTTTGGTGGATGTGGATCCGGGATTGATGGTAAGGATGCGAAACATTATGAAACCTCCGCTAAGTATATATACTTATTTATTATTGTAGTAGTATGTCCATAAAATGTTAAGAGGCGATAAAAAAATCAGGCGGACGGTCACGACGGTCCACCTGCGCGCTAATGGCGGTTTATGTTAGGCCAGCCGGATGAGGCCGAGGATGATCAGCAGCGTACCAGGCAGGTAGGGAAAGCGTTTTTTCAGACGGTCGGAGACAAAGCGCGCCGACGAATAGCAGCCGCTGGCGACGCACAGGATGTGGATGACGCCCACCTCCACCGGGGTATAGAGCGGCAATACACCCATGAGAGCGGCGGCAAAGGTGCCGACCATGGCGTCTAAGCCCACGGCGATGCCGAGGAAGACGGCTTCCAGGGTGCTGATATAGCCAAGACGGTCGACGTCGGCGGTTTCCGGCTTGGCCATAATGCTAATCACTAGGCGGCCGATGGAGAAAGTGAGTTTACGGGCGGTAACTTCGCCGTCAGCTTCATAGGACGGGACGTCTTTGGTTAAGTACTGCTGGAAGAGGCTCCATAGACCCAGCAGGATTAACAGCACTGCGCCAAGGATAATGGCGATGTCGGTAGCGATAAAGCGGCTGAATACATAGGCGCTCAGCATGGCGAACCCGGTCATGACGGCGGTGACAACGCCAATAACCGCCAGCGATTTGACCGGCATTCTGATGTTTTTTAGGCCGTAGGCTACGCCGGCAACAAAACCGTCGATGCTGACGGCGACCCCAAGCAAAATAACATAAAATAATCCCATATCCATAGCCTGCTCAGCCTCCTAAGGTAAACTTAAGCACTCTTTCACGTTAATATATGGTCGAGACTGGCATTTGGTAACTATGGGCTGCTTGTCCGGCGACAAGCGGCGCGGCAGGAATTTTTTACATAGATAAGGAAATGATATATGTTTGAGGTATTTTTGCGCATTGGGAGGTGAAAATGTGGATTTTGGCTTAGGCAAAGTGTTGCCTGTGCGCATAGAGGAGGAAATGAAAAACTCCTATATTGACTATGCTATGAGCGTCATTGTCATGCGGGCCCTGCCGGACGTGCGCGACGGCTTAAAGCCGGTGCACCGCCGCATTCTGTACGCCATGCATGAAGCGGGCATGACGCCAAACAAGCCTTATAAAAAGTCAGCCCGTATTGTGGGGGAAGTTTTAGGTAAATACCATCCCCATGGCGACAGTTCAGTCTACGACGCCATCGTGCGGATGGCCCAGGATTTTTCTACCCGCTATCCGCTCATTGACGGCCATGGGAATTTCGGATCGGTAGACGGGGATGCGGCGGCGGCCATGCGTTACACCGAAGTGCGCATGTCCCGCATCGCCGAGGAAATGCTGGCTGATATTGACAAGGACACGGTAGATTTTGTTCCCAACTATGACGAGTCGCTCAAAGAGCCGACCGTACTGCCGGCGAAAATTCCCAATCTGCTGGTTAACGGTTCGGCTGGCATTGCTGTCGGCATGGCCACCAATATTCCCCCGCATAACCTGGGCGAAGTGGTGGATGCCCTGGTAATGATGATTGACAACCCCGAGGTATCGGTTAAAGAGCTTATGATGGCCATCAAGGGCCCTGATTTCCCGACCGGCGGCCTTATTCTCGGGCGGGACGGCATCAAACAGGCTTATACTACCGGCCGCGGCGTCATCAAGATGCGGGCCCAGGCCCGCGTGGAAAAGATGTCCAGCGGTAAGCACCGGATTGTGGTTACGGAAATTCCCTATCAGGTCAATAAGGCAAAACTGGTGGAAACCATTGCTAACCTGGTGCGAGACAAGACCATCGACGGCATAACCGACCTGCGGGACGAAAGCGACCGCACCGGCATGCGCGTTGTTATCGAACTGCGGCGTGACGTCAATGCCGACGTCATTTTAAATCAGCTCTATAAACACACCCAGCTTCAGGAAACCTTCGGCGTGATCATGCTGGCCCTGGTGGACGGCCGGCCACGCATCCTCAACTTGCGCGACATGCTCCACTACTATCTGGAGCACCAGAAAGACGTCATCATCCGGCGCACCAAGTTCGAACTGGAAAAGGCGCGGGCGCGGGCCCATATCTTGGAAGGCCTCAAAATCGCCCTTGACCACCTGGACGAGGTTATTACCACCATCCGCCAGTCGCGAACGCCGGAAATTGCCCGTGACGCGCTAATCGCCAAGTTTGCGCTCAGCGAGAAGCAGGCGCAGGCCATCCTCGACATGCGTCTCCAACGCCTTACCGGCCTGGAGCGAGAAAAAATCGAAGAGGAGTACAAGGACGTCCTTGAAACCATCGAATGGCTGGAGGCCGTTTTGGCGGACGAACGCAAAGTTATGGGCATCATTAAGGACGAGCTGCTGGACGTGAAAAAGCGCTTCGGCGATGCACGCCGCACGGTTATTACCAGCGATGTGTCCAAACTGGAGGTCGAGGATCTCATCGCCAATGAGGACATCGTCATCACCATTACCCACCAGGGGTATGTCAAGCGCCTGCCGGTCGACACCTACCGCAGCCAGCGGCGGGGCGGCCGAGGCGTAACCGGCATGGGTACCAAAGAAGAGGACTTTGTGGAGCATTTATTCGTGGCGACTACCCACCATAATATCCTCTTCTTTACCAACAAAGGCCGGGTATACCGCCTAAAGGGCTATGAACTGCCCGACGCCGGGCGCACGGCCAAAGGCTCGGCCATCATCAACCTCCTGCCGATGGAAAAAGACGAAAAAATCACTGCTGTTATTCCCATCAAGGATTCAGCGCCAACCGATATCTCTTCATGGCCACCAAGAAGGGCATTGTCAAAAAGACCGAGCTTTTAGAGTTTGACACGGCTCGGAAAATTGGCCTGATTGCTCTGACGCTGGATGAGGATGACGAGCTGATTGACGTCAAACTGACCAACGGCGAACAGCATATCCTGCTCGGTACCCGCGACGGTATGGCCATCAACTTCCCGGAAAGCCAGGTGCGGGTTATGGGCCGCACCGCTCACGGCGTTAAGGGTATTACTCTGCGGGATGGTGACGTCGTTGTCGGCATGGATACGGTGAAAAAAGACGGCCATGTACTGACTGTAACCGAGGCCGGCTATGGCAAACGTACGCCGGTTGAGGAGTATCGTCAGCAATCGCGCGGCGGCAAAGGCCTTATTAACAACAAGATTACCGAGAAGACCGGTAAAGTCATCGGTCTTAAAGTAGTGCGCCCGGGCCAGGAACTGATGCTTATCACCGGCGACGGCGTTGTTATTCGCACCAAGGTGGATGAAATCTCGGTCACCGGCCGCAATACACAAGGCGTCAAGGTTATGAGCGTGGGTGAAAATGATCGTGTTGTTGCCCTGGCGGCCGTAGACAAAAAATCGGATAGTGATTAAAATAGACTTGTATAAGGTAAACGCCCTGACGGGATTCCCGGCAGGGCGTTTTACATAATATACCAGCAAAAATATCTTGTTTTCGTGAACTTTTTTAAACTTACTTCGGTCTTAAATGGTGAAAGACTAATAAAAGGGGGAAAAACATGTTTTACGATAATATGCTACTAAAGCTTATTAACAGTTTCGCCGGTCATTGGATTTGGCTTGATAAAGCGATGATGGCTATTTCGCAATATGGTCCGGCGGTATTTGGCATCTATCTAATAGGTTTATGGTTCGGCGGGGGTTCTAAAGACGAAGTGGAACAAAACCGCCGACGGGCGATGTATGCCTTTTTTTCCGCGCTGCTGGCGCTCGGTATTAACCAGATAATTTGTCACGCCTGGTTCCGTGAACGCCCATATGTGCACAATCCGGTCAACCGGTTGCTGCCTGTTTCTGAAGATCCGTCTTTTCCGAGCGACCATGCGGCAGGAGCGTTTTCAATCGCCGGTAGTCTGATGGGACATGTTGTGGGCGGCAAGGCGCTAATGCTGTTTGCCGGTCTGGTGGCTTTATCCCGTGTTTATGTCGGTCTTCACTACCCAAGCGATATTTTGGGCGGAATGCTGGTTGGGCTGATTAGCAGCTGGATTGTGGAGCGAAATAAGGCGATACTCGAAAAACCGGCTGCTTTGTTATTTACTCTTTGGCATATGATTGAGGCCAAACTGCCTATTGCGAGGTTAGAAAAAGTTAATAACCGTTAGCCGGGTGAAACATTTTGGATAAAGATGTAAAAGCATGGGTGAGTAAAGCGCGGTCCGGTGATAAAGCGGCTTTCGGCAAGCTGGTGGAATTCTATCGGGGCCGGATATTTGCGGTGGCTTACGGTATCGTGGGCAGACGCGAGGATGCCGAGGATATTGCCCAGGATACTTTTATCAAAGCCTTTAAAGCCATCAGCGCCTTAAAAGCTGAAGAGGCTTTTTACGGCTGGCTTGTGCGGATTGCTGTCAATACCAGTATTAATTATAAAAAAGGCGCAAAAGACAAACAATTTGTACCCATTGACGATGCCGCTGAGCTGTTCTATCAGGGAGAAACGCCGGAAACCGCTGCCGAAAAACGGGAAGGGGAGGCGATGATGGCGAAACTGTTAGCCGAACTGCCCCCTGAACACCGGGCGGTATTGGTACTAAGGGAGATTGAGGGATTGGCTTATGATGAAATTGCCGCGATGCTTGATATTCCCTTAGGGACCGTGAAATCCCGTATCAATCATGCCCGTGACAAGCTGCGCCGGGCCGTACAAAAATCAGAGGTGGTTTTATGAATTGCCGGGAATGCGCGGAACTTTTATATGATTATCTGGACAATGAACTAAACAGCCTGACGTGCCGCGACGTGGAAAACCATTTGGCCGCGTGCGGCGCCTGCCGGGCTCAACTGGAAGAAATCAAGGCGTCTTTGGCGCTATATCGCCGCCATATTACCGCTGTTGAACTGGACGAAGCTTTTACCGGGCGGGTGCTGGCCAGCCTGCCGGAACCGGCTCGGGCGATGGCGCTGTCCCGGTTCCTGGTCGTTTTAGGAGCGGCGCTATTGGCTCTTTTGGTTATAGGGATGGCTGTAGTATTGCCTGTCATCTATCCTGTTTTAGCAATAACAGCCGAGTTACTGGTTAACTTGCTCCCCATCCCCGGGATTATTCTGGCCGCTTTCCCGGCAGTCAAGCTAAGCAGCCTGACGGTGCTTGCCTTCACGCTTATTGTTATGACCTGGGCAACGCGGCGGGTTATCTTATCTTAGGAGGCACGCATGAACATTAAGCGATTTATCAATATTTTACTAATGTGTTTTCTGTTAGTCTTTAGTACCGTCATGCCAGTCCTGGCAGCGGCGGTGACAAACGGCAATATTGTCAGTTTCACCGATGCCGAGGTTCCTGCCGACGCAACCGTGGAAAACGTAATTGTGGTTGGCGGCAATGCTATCATTGCCGGCAATGTCAAGGACGAGGTGGTTGTCGTGAACGGCAACGCAATATTAACTTCAACGGCCTACATTCGCGACCATGTTATCGTCTTGGGCGGCGATTTACGTGCTGAAAGCGGCGCATATGTAGGCAAAGGCGTATTCCGTTTTGGCGGTAATTTCGATTTGGCCGCTACCCTCATGGGGGCAGGGATTGTTATTCTTGCTTTATGGATGTTTAAATTATTCCTTACTTTGAGTTTAATTATTATTCCCGTACTTTTTGCCTGGGCCTGGCCGGTCGGTGTGGAGGAAGTTGGCGAAATTATCGGCGCCGGTCCGACCAAAGCCGCCGTAGCCGGCATCTTTGGCGGCCTAGCCGCCATTATCCTCATAATTTTCTTAGCCATGACCATTATCGGCCTTCCGGTTGCAGTTATTGCCGGCCTGCTGGTTCTGGTGACGATAGCGGCCGGCCTGGGAGGCGTAAGCCTCGCTATTGGGCAAAACTTGCCGCTAAATATCACGCCCGGTAATGCCAAACCGGTCACCGGCACTTTACTGGGCGCTGTATTAATTGCCCTTGTGTTCAATGTGCCGGTTTTCGGCATTATTGCCTTGACAGGGGCTTGTGCCACCGCATTTGGTGGTATGCTCATGAAGTGGTTTACAAAAAAAGAATAAAAAGTACTTGTTTTAATGTTATTATTTAAGGAGAAATTATTTATGGAACAATTTTTTTATATTATTATTAACTATATCGCCCTATGGGGTTATACCGCTATTGTCGTCGCGATGGCCATGGAAAGCGCGTGTTTACCGGTACCGAGTGAAGTGATATTTGGTTTTACCGGTTATCTTGTTTATCTGGGCAAGCTGGACTTTACCAAGGCGGTCGTGGCCGGAGTGGCCGGCGGGCTGATTGGTTCGGTCGTGGCTTATCTGATAGGCTATTATGGCGGGCGGCCCGTTGTTGCAAAATACGGCAAGTATGTTTTTCTGTCCCACCGCCATGTGCATATGGCGCAGAGGTGGTTTGACCGGTATGGGTTGAAAGCTGTTTTTTACAGTCGCTTGTTGCCCGTGGTACGGACCTTTATTTCCCTGCCGGCCGGGTTTGCCAAAGTGGATTTTGTTAAATTTGTTCTTTATACTCTGTTAGGCTCTGTTCCGTGGACGGTTGGGTTAATTTACGCCGGTATGTTATTAGGAGAAAACTGGCAAAAAATTAGTGCCATCGGGCATAAAGCCAGCCTCGTGGTGGTTGCCGGCCTAATAGTACTGGGAATTTATTATTTAAGAAAAAACATATGCATCTGATCCGGAATAGGGCGAAGTGGTAAACTGGATATAAAGACTGGAGAAAAGTGAGGAAATGCAGCAAATACAAGACAACAGACATGGCGCCAATCAGTTTCTTAAAGGCACGCTCATCTTAACTGCGGCCGGCATCATTGTCAAAGTTATTGGGTCATTGAACTGGATTATTTTATCCCGGGTGTTGGGCGGGGAAGGAATTGGCCTCTATCAGATGGCATTTCCGATTTATCTTTTGGCGTTAAGTCTTTCAACCGCCGGCATTCCGACAGCGATCTCGATTATTACCGCGGAAAAAGTAGCGCTCCGGGATTACCGGGGGGCTAACCGCATTTTTCAACTGTCGCTCATTCTTTTGGTCGCAATGGGCCTCGGCTTCAGTATGCTCATGTACTTTGGCGCTGGCTGGCTGGTCGAACTCCGCTTTATTCGCGACGCCCGTGCCTACTATGCGCTGCTCGCTTTATCGCCGGCGATTTTTCTGGTTACGGTGTTGTCCAGCTTTCGCGGCTATCTGCAGGGCTGGCAGATTATGACGCCGACCGCCGTGTCCCAAATTGTCGAGCAGCTTTTCCGGGTCGCGACCATGCTGATCTTTGCCGCCCTGCTTTTGCCCAAGGGGATTGACTATGCCGCCGGCGGCGCGAGTTTAGGGGCGGGCGCGGGGGCGGCGGCCGGTTTAGCTGTTTTGCTTTATTATTATTGGCGGCTGCAGCGTGATGTGGCCGCACAGGCAAGGCTGCTGCCAAGCAGTTTTCCGCAGGAAAACGCCAAGAGCATTATGCGGCGGATTATCGTCCTCGCGCTGCCGGTATCTATATCCAGCATCATGCTGCCGCTGGTGGCTAACCTAGATCTGTTTATTGTGCCGGCCCGGCTGGAAGCGGCTGGCTATACGGTAGAGCAGGCAACCGAACTGTTCGGGTATTTGACCGGCATGGCGGTACCGCTGGTCAATTTGGCGACCCTGTTCACGGCGGCGCTGGCTACTAGCCTAGTACCAGCTGTGGCGGAAGCATGCGCCTTAGGAAATGGTGAGCAGATTATACAGCGCACGGCGGCGGCGATACGGCTGACCAATATCGTAACCATCCCCGCCGCCGCAGTGTTGTGGCTGCTGGCGACGCCAATTTCTACTTTTGTTTACCACGCGCCCCAGGCTGGCGAAGTGGTGAGCGTTCTTGCCGTCAGCGTATACCTGCTGGGATTGCACCAGACGACTACCGGCGTGCTCCAAGGGTTGGGCCATACCGCCATACCGGTTGTAAACATGGGAATATCTGCGGTGGTCAAAGTCGTGCTCAATTGGCGCCTTGTCGCTCTGCCGGCATTGGGGATAAAGGGGGCGGCGTGGGCTACCGCCGCCGATATGGGCGTAGCGGCCTTCTTGAATTTGTATTTTGTTTATCGCTACACCGGCTTTAGGATGGATCTGAGGGCTTTGGGGATAAATATTTTTGCGGCGGCGGTGATGAGCGCCGGTATTTATGTATTTTATGACGCCGCGTCAAAAATCCTTACGGAAACGCAGACAACGCTGGCGACCATGCTGCTAGCGGCGATTGTTTACGTTGTTGTGTTACTGCTAATGGGCGGGCTAAGCGAGCGGGATATCATGCAAATTCCCCTGGTAGGCGCTGCCGCGGTCAGAATATTAAGTGGTCTGGGGTTGCTTAAGCCTTAAAGTTCAAGTTTTATTGGCGAAAAAAGCTGTGGGGTGAGGAATATAAAACGGTTGTTAGCGATGACGTTTATCTTTTTTGCCGCGGCGGCGGTGTATCTGTTGTTTAACGCGTCCATTCCGGTTACTGACCCGGTAGAGGCCAATTACGCCCTGACCGCGAAAGAAATGCTGCTTAGCGGGGACTGGCTGTCGCCCCGGATTTACGGGCAATACTGGTACGATAAGCCGGCGATGATTTATTGGCTGATTATCTTTAGTTACAAGTTATTTGGCGTCAATGAGTTTGCCGCCCGGTTTCCGTCGGCGCTCTTTAGTGCGTTAAGCGTCAGTTTTATCTATTGGTTTGTTCAGCGGATTTATGCAGACCAACGGACGGCAATGCTGAGCGCACTGGTGCTGGGGACGTCGCTGCAGTTTTGGATACTGGCCAAAATGATTATAACTGACGCCTGTTTATTTTTCTTTGTCAGCGTCGCGTTGGCCACTTTCTACTTAGGGTTATTAGGGCAAGGGAAAAAATGGTTTATCGTGGCATATGCAAGTTCCGGACTGGCTGTTTTGACGAAGGGACCGGTCGGCATTGTCCTGCCGGCGTTAGTCATTTTTACTTATATATTGGTCTCGCGCCGATGGGCATTGTTTAAGCAACTCTCGCTTATTTCCGGCATGACAGTTTTCGGTGCTATAGTTCTGCCATGGTATTTTTACATGTACAAAGCGCATGGAGCGGAGTTTATTAACACATTCTTGGGTTTGCACAATTATATTAGGGCAACTGTTGCCGAGCATCCCAAGGACAATGTTTTTTACTACTACTTAGTATTGTTTCCGCTGAGCTTGCTGCCGTGGACCGGTCTTTTCCTAAAGGCTCTGGGCAGTTTAGCCGTCCGTTCCCAGGCGATGCATGAGCGGTTTTTATGGGTATGGGCAGCGGTAATTCTGGTCTTTTTTACCATGATGGCTACAAAGTATCCGACCTATGTTTTCCCCGCGCTTTTTCCGGCGGCAATTATTACCGGCCGCTATATGGCCCTGATGCAAAACAACACAGGGCGGACTGAATGGTTATGGCTTACCATACCTGCCGGTTTATTATTTGCCGGATTGGCCATCGGACTAAAATATTTAAAAGCAAATCCAGACTGGTTTGTCGTATATTCGCTAAGCGGGGCGGCGATTATTGCGCTCATTTGGCTGCAGATCCGGGGTAATAGCCGGCTAATGCCGGCCGCCACGGCCCTGGCGGTGGCCGCGCTTAGTTTAGTTATAAGCTGTTATGGGTTTTCAGCCTATGCAGATGCTCGTTCGGCTAAAGCTTTAATTACGGCGCTGCCCAAGGAAGGGGCAATAGTTGCGTCTTATGGTGATTACCCAACCTCGGCGGTATTTTATAGTGATTACCTTGTAATACGACTGGTCACCAGCGAGGAAAGTATTAAAGCGCGCGGTATCTGGGCAGGTAAATATACCATGCCGACAGAACCTGAGGATGTATTTTATACCCGCACGCTAACCAATCCGGCGACATATGTCGTCGTAAACGCTCATGATCAGCAACCGTTCCAGGCAAAATTGCAAATCCAGAATTTTGTACCGGTGTCCAGCCACGGTAAAATGACACTATATAAACGGGAGCTATAAGAACAAAGCAGAAATAGTTAAAAGCCGCGAGCGCAAAATAAGCTGTGCTCGCGGCTTTGGCATTAGGGCTGGGATTGATTTATTGACCTGCCGGCGACAAAATCGATAAACGCCCGGGCCGCTTTCGATAAATATTTATCCTTCTTCCAGGCGAGGCCGATGCGGATCTTCAGCGCCGGCGCCAGGGGGACGGTGGTGATGTTTTTGGCGTCTTCCGTCACCATTCGCATCAGAAACGAGATGCCGCCGCCCTTTGCCACCAGCGCCTTGATGGTCTGGATCTGGTTGGAGGAAAATACGATTCGCGGCGCAAAGCCGTTTTGTCGGCAGCGGTCAATAATAAGCTGGCGGTGGCACGAATCCTCCTTGAGCAGGATAAAGGGCTCATGTCGCAGCTCGCTGAAAGTAACAGCCTGTTTGCCGCTCAGCGGATGCGCGGGGGGCAGACAGAGGACGATTTCTTCCTCTACGATGGGCAGGGTGTGAAAAACATCGGTTTCCTCCGGAAGGATAATAATGCCTAGATCGAGTTCTTCCCGCTCAATCATCGTGCGCGCGGCCAGCGACCCTTCTTCGAAGACCTGCAGGTCCAGGCCGGGGTACGCCTTTTTGAAACTGGTAAAGATATTGGGAAACAAATAGGCGCCGATCATCGGCGGCACCGCAGCCTTAATGGCCCCGCGGTTAAGGTTCTTCAGGTCGTGCATTTCGGCCAGCGTTTCCGCCACTTCCCGCAGGATTTTATCTACCCGCCGCTGAAAAATCAGCCCTTCGGCCGTTAAGGCCACTTTTTTTTGGTTGCGGTCAAACAGGCGGATGCCGAGCTCGTCTTCCAGTTTACCGATGGCGCTCGTCACCGACGGCTGGGCGACATGCAGTTTTTCGGCCGCCTTAGTAAAACTGCTAAGCCGGCTGACCATTTGAAAGTATTCCAGTTGGCGCAGTTCCACTGGCGCTCCTCCCCAATTAATAGACAAAAACTATTATATAATAGATTATAATTATTTTAAATTAATAAATAAAGGTGATAGACTTATAAAAAAGGGGTTATCCTCACTTTTTCTTAAATTTTTATTTGTGAAAATTTACTCAAATAATGTGAGGGACAGGAGGCTGGATATGCGTACGATTGAGGCGGGAAAAATTACCGAAGCTGTCGCCAAGCTGGCCGTGGAAGCCAACTACTATCTCGGCGACGATGTGCACCAGGCGCTGGTGGAGGCTCAGGCGAAGGAAGAGTCGCCGCTGGGCCGCGAGATTTTGGCGCAGATTATTGAGAATGCCCGTATTGCCCGGGAAGAGGACAAACCGATGTGCCAGGATACTGGTCTGGCGGTAGTGTTCGTCGAACTCGGTCAGGACGTCCAGATTGTGGGCGGTACATTGGTCGAGGCCATTAACGCCGGCGTAGCCAAAGGTTACCAAGAAGGATATCTGCGGAAATCGGCCGTGCAGGAGCCGCTGTTCAACCGCAAAAACACCGGCGACAATACTCCGGCCATTATTCACGTCGACAGCGTACCGGGGGATAAAATTAAAATCACCTTGGCGCCGAAAGGGGCCGGCAGCGAGAATATGAGCGCCCTCAAGATGCTCAAGCCGTCGGACGGGGTACAGGGCGTCAAAAAATTTGTCGTCGAAACCGTAGCCAATGCCGGTTCTAATCCCTGTCCGCCTATCGTGGTCGGCGTCGGCATTGGCGGCACCATGGAGAAGGCGGCGCTACTGGCCAAAAAGGCGCTTATCCGTCCGCTGGATAAGCGAAATGATCATCCTGAATACGCTAAACTGGAAGCTGAACTTCTGGAACTTGTCAATAAAACAGGGGTAGGGCCGCAGGGCCTCGGTGGCCGGATTACCGCCCTCGCCGTCAATATCGAGTGGTTTCCCACCCATATCGCCATGCTGCCTGTAGCTGTCAATATCAACTGTCATGCCACCCGGCATGCCGAAATTGTGCTGTAAGTGAGGAGGAACCGCCATGTCTGGACAGATTCGCGTGACTGCTCCCTTGACGAAAGAAACGGTAGCGCAGCTCAAAGCCGGTGACAGCGTGCTGCTGACCGGCACAATCTATATTGCCCGCGACGCCGCCCACAAGCGTATGGTCGAGGCGCTGGCGCGCGGGGAAAAGCTGCCGGTGGATCTTACCGACCAGATTGTGTACTACGCCGGCCCGTCCCCGGCCAAGCCCGGTGAACCCATCGGCTCGGCCGGCCCGACTACCAGCGGTCGGATGGATGCCTATACGCCTCGCCTGCTTGCCGAGGGTCTGCGCGGCATGATCGGCAAAGGCTACCGCTCGGCTGAGGTAGTGGAGGCCATGAAACGCCATGGCGCCGTCTATTTTGTCGCCACCGGCGGGGCGGCGGCCCTCATCTCGAAGCGGATCAAGTCTTATAAAGTTATCGCCTACGAAGACCTCGGGCCGGAGGCGCTGGCTGCGGCCGAGGTAGAGGACTTCCCGGCAATTGTCGCCATCGACAGCCAGGGCCGCAATTTCTATGAAGAAGGCCAGCGGCAATATCGCCAGGAATAACCGGCAACTAACCAAACTTAGATTGAGGTGACGTATGTTAAAGTTTGACGTCCTTGTAATCGGCAGCGGCGGCGCCGGCATGCGGGCGGCTCTGGAAGCCAGCCGGCAAGGCGGCGTCAGCGTCGCGCTGATGACCAAGATGTTTCCCACCCGTTCGGCCACTGGCTGTGCCCAGGGCGGCATCAACGGGGCTCTGAAGAATGCCGATCCCAACGACTCGATCGAGAAGCACTTTTTTGATACCGTTAAAGGCAGCGATTACCTGGGCGACCAGGATGCCATCGAGTTTTTTACCGCCAATGCCCCGGACTGTATCCGCGAGCTCGATTATTTCGGCGTGCCTTTTTCCCGAGATAAAGAAGGCCGTATCGCCCAGCGTCCTTTCGGCGGTGCTTCCTCGCCGCGTACCTGCTATTCGGCCGACAAGACCGGCCTGGTGATTCTCCACACCTTGTATGAGCAGTGCCTGAAATATAACGTAAAAGTGTTGCAGGAGTGGTATCTCTTAGAGCTGGTGGTTGACCAGGGCAAGCTGTGCGGCGTGGTGGCGCTGGAGCTTAAGACCGGCCGCATTGTGCCCATTATTGCCAAAGCCGTGGTCATGGCTACCGGCGGTGCCGGCCGGATGTACTGGCTGCGCACTACCAACCCTTTTGCTTCCACTGGGGACGGGATGGCGGCTTGCCTCAATGCCGGCATTGCTCTCAAAGACCCGGAATTCGTCCAGTTCCATCCCACCGGCCTGGCCGGCACCGGCATATTGATGTCCGAAGCCTCCCGCGGCGAGGGTGGTTACCTAATTAATAATAAAGGCGAGCGCTTCATGCAGCGCTACGCGCCGGAAAAAATGGAACTAGCTACCCGTGACCTGGTGTCCCAAGCTATTGAAACGGAAATCAAGGAAGGTCGCGGGTTTGGCGGCGCTGGGATGAGCGCTTATGTCCAGCTCGACCTGCGCCACCTCGGCCGGGAGAAAATTCTCGAGCGGTTGCCGCAAATCCGTGAGTTGGCTATCGCGTTTGAACAGGTCGACCCCATCGAGCAGCCGATTCCCATCCGGCCGAGCTGCCATTACTCGATGGGTGGCATCGACGTAGTCGACTACCGTACCTGCGCCACGGCCGTGGAAGGCGTGTTCGCCGCCGGGGAATGCTCCTGCATTTCCATCCACGGCGCCAACCGCCTCGGGGGGAACTCGCTGGCCGATATCGTCGTCTTCGGCAAGTTTGCCGGTAAAGGCGCGCAGGCGTGCGCGCTAGAACGTTCCTTCCACAATGAAGGGGCGGTGCTTGAGGCCGCTAAGGCGTGGGAGGCCAAACGGGCTCAGGCGCTGGCTCGTACCGATGGGCCGACGGTGGCGTCTATCCGCGACCGCCTGGCCGAGGCCATGTGGTAACAAGGTGGGAGTATTCCGCAAAGGCGCCGAGATGGAAGAGGCGCTTAATACGGTGGACAGCCTGCTGGTCGAGTATCAGTCCTGCCGGGTGGGTGACACCAATTTGGTGTACAATACCGCCTTTGTTAACTATATTGAACTTGGCAGCATGCTAACGGTCGCTAAAGCGGTTGTGCTCGGGGCGCTTAACCGGACTGAAAGCCGCGGCTGCCACCTGCGGGAAGACTATCCGCACCGCGACGACGTCAACTTCCTCAAACACACCCTTGTAACCAAGGAAGGCGACGCTTACAAGTTGTCTTATCGCGACGTAGTCGTCACCAAGTATCAACCGGCGGAGAGGAAATACTGATGGGCAAAATAACTTATAAAATTGAACGTTTTGATGGCGAAAAAAGCTATCTGCAGGAATATCAGTTTGACCATGAGCCCGGCAAAACTATTTTGTGGGGGCTTATCAAGATAAAAGAAGACCTCGACCCGACGCTCACCTTTACCGCTTCCTGCCGCTCGGCGGTGTGCGGCGCCTGCGCTGTCCGGGTCAACGGACAGGCCATGCTGGCCTGTGAAACACCCCTGGATGCGGTACTGAAGCGTTACAATACCGATACGTTATTTTTGCAGCCCTTGGCTAACTTCAAAGTCATCCGCGACCTGGTGGTGGACTGGGAGCCGAAGGCCCAGCGGCTGGCGGAAGTCAAGCCGTGGCTCATTCCCCATGATGAATTTACGCCCCAAACCGGGTGCCGCCAGACTCCGGCGGACTTTAAAAAGATTGATACCCAGGCCGGCTGTATTCTCTGCGGCGCCTGCGCGTCCGAGTGCAGCAAACTGTCGGCCGACGGCAGTGATTTCTATGAGCCATTCATCTATGCCAAGGCCGGCAAGTTCGTATCTGATTCCCGCGACAAGGCGAGCCAGGAGCGGCTCGAGGCCACCTTTAACAAAGGGCTGTGGAAGTGCATGCACTGCGTCGAGTGCGTCACCAAATGCCCGAAGAACGTTGCTCCCGGGCAGGAAATCGCCAAACTGCGCCAGCTCTCGATTAAGCGGCGCCTGCCGGACAACCCCGGCGCCCGTCACGCCGTTGCCTTTCTCAAGGACATTAAGGATACGGGCCGCTTGAATGAAATGCTGCTGGCTTTACGGACCGAAGGGGTGGTCAAGTCGGCGACCCGGCTGCCCTTCGCTCTGCGCCTCTTGCGGAAGGGCAAGCTCAATCCCTTCCATTTCCCCAAGCCGGTGAAAGGCATTGAACAGGTCCGCGCTATCATCAAAGCAGTAGAGGAGGCCGAAAAATGATGCGCTACGCCTTTTTCCCCGGCTGCGTCCTGGAAGCGGCTGCCAAAGAAGCTTACCAGGCTACCGTGAAGGTAGCGGCGGCCCTGGGTATTGAGCTTGTCGAGCTGGAGGGGTGGACGTGCTGCGGCGGTTCGCACCTGCAGGATGTCAGCGAGACGACGGCCCTGGCCGTGAACGCCCGTAACCTCGTCCTGGCAGAACAGCTAGGCTTGCCCCTGCTTACGGTATGCAACACCTGTACTCTCATGCTGCGCCAGGCCAAGGCCAAGCTGGACAACGGGCAAAAAGAAAAAATTAACGGCTTTTTAGCCCAGGCGGGCCTTGAATATAAAGGGACAACTGATGTCACCCATCTCTTGTGGGCGCTTATCCGCGACTATGGCGTGGAGAAACTGAAGACCAAAGTCAAGCGGCCGCTCAAAAACCTGAAGGTGGCCGGATACTACGGCTGTCATATCCTGCGGCCGCCGACGGTCATGAACTTTGAGGACCACGCCAACCCTAAGTCGCTGGAGACGCTTATCCGCGCCCTCGGCGCTACGCCGGTCGACTTCGCGGCTAAACTGCAGTGTTGCGGTTTCCACGCTGTTTTCACGGCCGAAAAAGATGTGATGAAAATTACGGGAACGACCAATCAAAGCGCTGCTTTAGCGGGAGCAGACTGTATAGTCACGCCGTGCCCGCTCTGTCAGATGCAGCTTGACATGTACCAGCCCGAAGGCCGCCAAGCCGTGGGCGGTGACCGGGAAATGCCTGTCCTGCACCTGGCCCAGCTGATTGGTCTGGCCCTTGGCCTTGCGCCTACAGAGCTTGGTCTCAGCCGGCATATCGCTGACACCGGAACACTGGTGGCAAAAATCTAGACCTAATATTGAAATTGCCGAAAAGTCCTGCATCTTGCCGCAGGACTTTTTTATCTTTAAACTAAGAATATCTAAAACCACTTACTACTTACCAATTTCCACTTTCTACTTTTCACTCCAGAGGAGGAACGCTATGAAGCCGCGGATAGCCATTGTTGCTCCCTATCCGGCGCTGAAGGCGGAGGCGGAAGCGGTCGTCGCCGACCTGGGGGCCCATGTCACTGTATATGAAGGTGATTTGGATGATGGGGTTCAGGCGGCCCGCCAGGCTGTGGCCGGCGGCGTGGAAGTAATCATCAGTCGCGGTGGCACGGCCAGACTGATTGCCAGGACGCTGGACATCCCGGTGGTGGAGATCAAGGTTACGCCGTTTGATATTCTTCGCTGTCTTGCCCAATTGCGGGAGTACAAGGGAAAGATCGGTATCATCGGGTTTAGCAATGTGGTCTACGGCTGTGAGAGCATTGGCGCCGTTTTGGGCATGGAGCTGAAACAGATCATCATCGATTCCCGGGACGATGCACCTGGCAAAATCGCGGCAGCCGCCCAGGCCGGCATCGAATTGGTTGTCGGTGACGCCATTTCTATCAAACAAGCCACGCGGCTCGGGTTAAAAGGAGTATTGATTACTTCGGGAAAAGAAGCCATTGTCCAGGCCATTCACGATGCGGAAAACATTGCCGAGGTGCGAATTAGCGAGCGGGAGCGGGCCGAGCTCTTCCGCATCATCGTCAATTCCAGCCATGATGGCATTATTGCCATCGACGATGCCGAACGCATTACCCTGTTTAATCCGGTAGCCGAAAAAGTTTTCGGCATACCGGCCGCGGCGGCCGTTGGCGCCAAGATACGGGACAAAATTCCTAACACCAATCTTCCGCGGATTCTGCGCCAGGGTGGTTCTGAAGACGGCGAGCTGCAGTATGTCGGCGAGAAGGTAATAGTGACCCAGCGATTTGCCATAAAAGTCAACGGCCGGGTGGTTGGGGCGGTCGCCAATTTTCGGGATGTAACCGAGCTACAGCGGCTGGAGCGGCTTGTCCGGCAGAAGCTGCACGCCAAGGGGTTGGTTGCCAGGATTCGCCTGGCAGATATCATTGGGGAGAGCGCTGCATTGAAAGGCTTAATTGAGCGGGCCCGGAAGTTCGCAGCGGTAGACGCTACCGTTCTTATCGTAGGGGAGACCGGAACAGGTAAAGAAATGCTGGCCCAGGGCATTCATAATGCCAGTCACCGGGCCAACGGTCCGTTTGTTGCCGTGAATTGCGCGGCCTTGCCGGAAAATTTGCTGGAGAGCGAACTGTTCGGCTACGCCGAGGGGGCGTTTACCGGGGCGAAAAAAGGCGGTAAACCCGGTTTGTTTGAGTTGGCGCACGGGGGGACGATTTTTCTCGACGAAATAAGCGAAATGCCTCTGCCGCTTCAGTCCCGGCTGCTCAGGGTGCTGCAGGAGCGGGAGGTGCTCCGCATCGGGGGAGACCGGATTATACCCGTTGATGTGCGGATTATTGCCGCTTCCAACCGGAATCTGCGAAATCTAGTGGAAAAGGGGTTATTTCGGGACGACCTTTACTACCGCTTGCATTTGCTTACTTTGACGGCGCCGCCGCTGCGCGAGCGAAAGGAAGATATTCCGCTGCTCGTAAGAGCGTTTTTGCGTAAGCATTCCCATCTTAATCCGCTGGTGAGCGACATTGACTCATTGGCGGTACAGCTGCTGGCGGAGTATGAATGGCCGGGAAACGTACGGGAGCTTGAAAACGCCATCCAGCGGTTGATAATCTTAAGTGAAGAGCAAATAATCGGCAAGGCGGCGGTTAGCGCGCTGCTAGAAGAACTGCAGGGCGGCCAGACGTTGCCATTTCGGGGGAAGCAGCAAGCAGCACCCAGCCTGGCAGACTTGGAAGCCCAGTATATCGCGGCAGTGTTGGCAGAAGAAAACAATAATAAAAGCCGCGCGGCCAAGCGCCTGGGCATTGACCGGTCGACGCTGTGGCGCAAGTTGCGCGGTGTAGAAAAAAGCAACAATGCTGTTGAATAATGCAACAAAATTTATTACGGAGATTGCCAACCATAACCGGGACATTTCTTGTCCTGGTTTTATTTTTTTAGTTTGGCACATAATTTGCATTGATATTGCACCATAACATAAAATTTAGTGGCGAGGGGGGTGTACAGAGAGTGCAAAAGTTAGCCGTTATTGCCGATGATTTGACAGGGGCCAATGACACCGGCGTGCAGTTCGCCAAGCAGGGCCTGACTGTTGAAGTGCTGCTTGGTAGCCAGGATGCGGCGGCAACTCAGGCGGACATTATCGTGATTGACACCAATAGCCGGGCAATTTCATCAGCAGAAGCCTACCGGCGGGTAGCGCAGGCGGCGGCCATTGTCAAGGCAAGCGGAATTGCTGCCGTGTATAAGAAAATCGACTCGACACTGCGCGGCAATCTGGGCGCCGAAATCGACGCCATAATGGACACCTGCGGCCAGGCGGCAGCCATCGTTGCACCGGCTTATCCCCAAAACGGGCGGTGCGTGATTGGCGGCTATCACCTGCTAAATAATATTCCGTTGGAAGCAACGGAAATAGCCCGCGATCCTAGATGCCCGGTTAAGGAATCGCACATTCCGACACTCATCGCGGAACAAACGCGCCGGCCGGTGGGTCATTTGAGCTTTAAAACACTGCTAAAGGGCGAAGATGCTACCCAGGCAGCGCTGGAAGAGCTGATAGGCTGCGGCAAGGAAGTCATTGTCTGCGATGCCTGGGAGGATAAACAGCTTGCGTTGATTGCCGCCGCGGCGGCCAACCTTGGCAAGCCTGTTCTCTGGGTGGGTTCGGCCGGGCTGGCACAATGGCTGCCTACAGTATTGGGTCTTACGGCCCGCAAGCAAAGTTCGCCGGTACTGGTTATTGCCGGCAGTGTGAGCGGTGTTACCCGGGGCCAGGTCGCGAAGTTAAAACAGAATGCCAACGTAAAAGGCATTGAAGTAGATGCGCGCGCCCTGCTGGCCGAACCGACCCGGTCGGGTGAGGTAAAGCGGTGCTGCGCAGAGGCTGCTGCGGCGCTGCGCGAAGGCTATGACGTGGTGATCGCTTCCGGCTATGCGGAGGAGGTCGTCGAGCATACCAAGGCCCAAGGCGCGGCTTTAGGCTACACCGCCCAACAAGTGGGCGACATTGTCGCTGGCGCTTTGGGCGAAATAGGCAAGGGTTTGGCGTCCGAGCTTACTTTGGCTGGAATGGTGCTGACAGGCGGCGATATTGCCGTCAGCGTCTGCCGGGCGCTCGGGGCGGCGAGTCTTAGCGTGGCAAGCGAGGTCGCGCCGGGCATACCGGTAGGCTTTTTGACCGGCGGGCTTTGTGACGGGCTCAAGGTAGTAACCAAGGCAGGCGCCTTTGGCGGTGAAGATGCGCTAGTAAAAGCCGTACATTGCTTAAAATCGTAAGGAGATGAAACAGTGAAACCTGTTGTTGCCATCACAATGGGCGACGCAACTGGCGTTGGCCCGGAGATAATTGTAAAGGCCTTGGACGATCAAGGCGTTTATGATGTTTGCCGTCCGCTCATTATCGGGGATAAAGGCATCATGGAAAGGGCGGCGCGGATTGTGGGCAAACCGCTCGCGTTTCGCGCAATCAGCGATGTGGCAGAAGCGCGTTTTGAATTTCAAAATGTGGATGTACTAGACCTTGCTAACCTGCCCCCTGATTTGCCGTTTGCCAAAGTTGACGCCCGGGCGGGCAAGGCGGCCTATGAATATTTGGCGAAAGCGGTAGCGCTGGCCATGAGCGGCCAAATCGGGGCAATCGCTACCGCGCCGCTGCACAAAGAAGCGCTTAATGCCGCCGGTTATCCGTTCCCGGGGCATACGGAAATATTGGCCCATCTTTCGGACACCCGGGATTATGCCATGATGCTGGCCAGCGACAAACTGCGCGTCATCCACGTCACTACCCATGTGGCGCTCAGAAAGGCGTGCGACCTAATTAATAAAGACCGGGTCCTTAGGGTAATCGAGCTGGCGGACCAGGCAGTCCGCGCTTTGGGCATTGACAGGCCGCGCATTGCTGTCGCCGGACTCAATCCCCATTCCGGCGAGGGAGGGTTATTCGGCAACGAAGAAATTGACGAAGTCATTCCGGCGGTAGAAGAAGCCAAACGGCTGGGGTTCAACGTCTTTGGACCCATCGCTCCCGATACGGTATTCTACCGGGCGGCAATAAAGGGCGAATTCGATATTGTCGTCGTGATGTATCATGACCAGGGGCATATTCCCATGAAAGTATTGGCCTTTGAAACAGGCGTCAATGTCACCGTGGGCCTGCCATTTATCCGTACTTCCGTTGACCACGGCACGGCCTTCGGCAAGGCGGGCAAAGGCACCGCCGACAGCCGTAGCATGACCGAGGCCATTTACCTTGCGGCCCGGATGGCCCGCGGGCGTACTACCGCAAATAGCCATTAGTTTTGAAAGGGCGGATGGTTGTGGAAAAAATTAAAGTTACGCTGCCTTATGGCCGGGAAACGGTCGAGGTAATAATTCCCCGGAAAAACCTTATCGGCGTATACTCCCCTAAAGATGTAGCAGCTGTCGCTGATGTAAAACAAGAGGTAATACGGGCGGTAAACAACCCAATCGGTACCAAACCGCTTCGTGAATTGGTCAAGGGGGCGAAAAAAGTCGTTATTGTTGCGGATGACAACACCCGCCTTACACCTACCGATAAGATTATTCCTGTACTCCTTGACGAGATGAATGCGGCAGGGATCAAGGATGAGCAGGTAACGGTAATTATTGCCCTCGGCACGCACCGGTTTATGAATAATGAAGAAATATTGGCTAAATTTGGCGAGGAAACCGTTAAGCGAGTAGCTATTAAAAACCATGACTTTAAAAATCCGGAAGCGCTGATCGACCTTGGTAAAACGCCAAACGGTACTAGCGTATGGGTGAACCGTGAAGCTTATGAAGCTGACTTTAAAATAGGCGTCGGTAGCATTGTTCCTCACCATATTCCGGGATTTGCCGGCGGTGCCAAAATTGTCCAGCCCGGTATTTCGGGCGAACAGACTACGGCCGAGACGCATCTTTTGAGTGTAAGGGCGCCCCGGTCCTATCTAGGGGTAGAAGACAACCCGGTTCGCCGTGAACTCAATATGATTGCCCGGCAGATTGGCATGAACACGATTTTTAATACCGTCCTCAACCGTCACGGCGAGGTTGTCGGCGCTTTCTTCGGCGATCTGGAAGAAGCGTTTCAAGCAGGCGTTAAACTGTCAAAAGAAGTGTATGCCGTCGAAATTCCCGAGGAGGCGGACATTGTCCTTTCTAGTTCGCACCCCTGCGATTTGGAATTCTGGCAGGCCCATAAAACGCTATATCCTTCCGACCTCGCGGTAAAAGCCGGTGGCACCATCATTGTCGTTACTCCCTGCTACGAAGGCGTGGCTGTTACGCATGCCGACATTCTTGACATTACCCCCTATTCGTCACAAGCGCTTTGGAAGCTGGTCACTGAGAAAAAATTAGCGGACGAAGTTGCCGCCGCGTTAGCCATTGCCTGGGCACAGGTCAAAGAACGCGAGGATGTCTATATCGTGTCGCATGGAATTAGCGAAGATGATGCCGTTAAACTAGGCTTTAAACCGTTTGCGAATGTTCAAGCGGCAGTTGATGCAGCGTTGGCCAAATATGGTGAAAATGCCAAAATAACAGTGCTGACACACGCGCCGGATATGCTCCCCATAATTAGACAAGAGCGTTAATATTGCTAAAAAAGAGGGAAGAGTATGGAACATACAACAGCAATGCTCACCGTGCTTGGCTTGGCCATTCTTCTTATCATCGTTCTCAGTATCAAATTTCGTATTCACGCGTTCGTCTCCCTGTTGACAGCATGTTTTTTCATTGCCTTTGCTACCGGCATGCCGTTGGAGCAAATCGGAAAATCCATTGAGACGGGGATGGGTGGTACGCTGGGCTTTTTGGCGCCCATCCTTGCTCTTGGCGCAATCATTGGTAAAATGATGGAAATTTCCGGCGGCGCGGAAAGGCTGGCCAGGACGCTGATCAATATCTTGGGCCAAAACCGGGCTGCCTGGGCAATGATGGTGGTTGCGTATATTAGCGGTATTCCCGTTTTCCTCCAAGTTGGCATTGTACTCTTAACGCCCATTCTTTTCTGTGTTGTTATGGAATCCAAGCGCCCGCTTGTTCAGGTCGCGCTGGGCATGCTTACCGCCCTAACTGTTGTGCACTGTATTGTGCCCCCGCATCCGGCGGCTATGGCGATAGCCTTATCCTTGAAGGCGGATGTTGGCAAAGTGATTTTCTACGGACTGCTGGTTGGTCTGCCGGCGGCAGCGATTGCCGGCCCTATCTACGGCAAGTGGCTTTCGAAAAAATTTGATTTTCAGCCGCCTGAGCGATATTGCAATATTGCGCCTACTCCTGATGAGAACCTGCCTCCGTTTGGCCTTACTCTCTTTACCATTCTTTTTCCCCTCCTATTAATGATCGGCAAGACCATTATTGAACTGGTGGCCCCGAAAAACGCGCCATATATGCCGATCGTCAACTTTTTCGGCAGTCCAATCACGGCACTGTTCCTTGCCGCAGTCCTGGCATATTTCGTGATGGGATTAAAGCGTGGCTTCAGTCTTGCCGATTTGGCGAAACAGACCGAAACAGCAATGGGCCCGATGGCGACGATTATCCTGGTTATTGGCGCCGCCGGGGCATTTAACCGGGTCATCATGGACAGTGGTTTAGGCGATGTTCTTAAACAAGTGTTAACGGCCATTCAGATTAGTCCGCTGGTTATGGCGTGGGTAATCGCGATTGTCATGCGTTTCGCCATCGGCAGCGCTACGGTTGCCATGATGACATCTGCCGGCTTTATTATGCCGGTGCTGACGGCGTATCCCAACCTTGATCCGGCTTTGGTGGCGGTGGCAATTGGCGCCGGCGCGATTGGTGCTTCGCACGTAACCGATCCTGGTTTCTGGTTTGTAAAGGAATCAATGGGCATTCCTATGAAACAAATGTTCCCAATCTATACCGTCTCAACGACCATTGCGGCGGTTTTAGGCCTGATTGGCACACTGGTGATTGCCAAAATAGTAGGCTAGCGGACGGCTTTCTTTAGACTGTCGTTGCTAAGCCTGACAAACGTTTGGAAAGCCTGGTTTTGGGGAATATTGCAAAATTGTAAAAGCGGGGACGGATGTCTCCGCTTTTTGGCATTTATACAACAATTTCTGACTTGCCGGTGCGCGGCAGCATCGGGCTCCTTTATGGCTTGACTTCGCCGTTTGTTGTCGCGTCACTGGCGCTCGGCATTTTTATCTCAACCATGGCCGTGACTCAGATGCAGGCCATGCAGATGCCGCTCTTACGGCAAGCATAATAAAGTTCCAGAAAAAGCTGGCATAGTAGCGGATTTAGGTTGCCTTCAGGGAAGTGGCTCATAAACACTACCATGCAACAGAATATTCGCACAAATTATTGACGGGACGTCCCAAATATGTTATGATAATAATCCCAAGCAATCTGTTGTAGTTATTGAAAAAAGTTCTTGACGTAACATAATGCATCATGCTATTATAAAAAAGCCGCTGCTGCGGCGGACGGTAAAAGTTGCTAAGAAAAAAGCTGTTGACACAGCGAGAAGCTTGTGTTAACATAAATAACTGTCGTCGCCCTGATGGCGGCGGACTGTGTTCCTTGAAAACTGAACAATGTAAGCATAAACGCCAGATGTGCGGCGCTTCTAAAAAAAGAAGTGCAAATAATTCCGGT